>NZ_JAOCLK010000002.1:0-179308 GCF_029845265.1 Ectopseudomonas oleovorans | reverse complement strand
ATCTGATCAAAAATTGGTCAGATCGCCCGCCTGTTTCGCTATTTCTGAACTGCGCAGGCCATTTCCCACATTACTGGCGCACCTCTGCTGTGCTCTCCAATAAATATCGGCGTGCCATCCACAGGTTCGACAGTGCGAACAACGTCATCATCTGTGCGGCGTTCTTCGCCAAACCTCGAAATCGCACCTTGGTGTAACCAAACTGACGTTTGATCACGCGAAAGCCACCATGTTCTCTTCGCCATGCAGCAGCTTGTCCACCTGGGTGACGTACGCAACATTGGCGGCTGTGACATGGACGTGGTGTACCAACCCCGACTCCACATCGACCCCGATATGCGCCTTGGCGCCGAAGCAGTACTGGTTGCCTTTCTTGGTCTGGTGCATTTCGGGATCGCGTTTGCCTCCTTCTTCTTGGTCGAACTGGGTGCATAAATCAGCGTGGCATCGACGATGGTGCCTTGACGCAATGACGGGCCACGGTCGCCCAGATAGCCGTTGATGACGCCGAGAATGCCAGCAGCCAATTCGTTCTTCTCCAGCAGGCGACGGAAATTGAGGATGGTCGTTTCGTCCGGGATGCGCTCCAGGTTCAAGCCCGCGAACTGGCGCAGGATGGTTGTCTCATACAGCGCTTCCTCCATCGCCGGATCGCTGTAGCCGAACCAGTTCTGCATCAAATGCACACGTAGCATAGCCATCAACGGATAGGCCGGACGACCACCTTCCCACTTGGGATAGTGCGGCTCGATCAGCGCTACCAGCCTCTTCCAGGGTACGACCTGATCCATCTCGATCAGGAACAACTCTCTGCGGGTCTGCTTACGTTTGCCGGCGTATTCGGCGTCCGCGAAGGTCATCTGCTTCATTGGCATATCCGGGGTGGCGAGGCTGCTTATTTCACCAAATTCAGGAAGTTAAATTCAGATGGTATGGACGCCTCCCCCCGGCAGCGGGCCGACCGCAGCACCTCTACATCAATAGAGGATCTTCGCTGCCCCGGCATCTAGGTGCCAAAGTGGAGAGTGGATAACAAACACCACTTGAGCAGGAGGATCCACCATGAAACATAGCGTAATTGGCATGGACATCGCCAAGAAGGTTTTCCAGCTGCACACCGTTGATCAGTGCACTGGGAGGATCGAGCGTATCAAGCTGCGCCGTGATGAAGTGCTGGCGTTCTTTGCAAATTATCCGACCAGCCTGGTGGCAATCGAGGCCTGTGGCAGTGCCCACTGGTGGGCACGTCAGCTTCAACAGCAGGGGCATGAGGTACGGCTACTCGCCCCTCGTTCGGTACGCCCCTTTGTGCTGCGAAACAAAACCGATGCGGCTGACGCTCAAGCCATCTGGACAGCGGTGCAGCAGCCCGGCGCTTGCCTGGTGGCAATCAAGCAGGCGGATCAGCAGGCGATCCTCTCGCTACACCGTATCCGCTCCCAGTTGCTGAAATTTCGCATCATGCAGAGCAATAGCTTACGTGGGCTGCTTTACGAATTCGGAATCGTGCTGCCAGAAGGTTATACCCAGCTGAGTAAGGCCGTTCCGGAGGCCTTTGCCAATGCTGAGCATCAAGTGCCTTCCATGTTGTTGGACAGCCTACGCGATCAGTGGACTCGGATTATCCAGCTGGATGAGGAAATTCGAAAAATCGAACTGCGTTTGAAACAGTGCCTACGTGAGAACTCCGCCTGCCAGAAAATTGCAGAGATTCCCGGAATTGGTTTGTTGACCGCTACAGCCGCTGTTGCCTCACTGGGAGATGCGAAAACCTTCCATTCTGGTCGCCAGTTCGCAGCTTGGCTGGGGCTGGTTCCTCGACAAACGGGCACCGGTGGCAGAGTTCGGCAACTGGGGCTGAGCAAGCGCGGAGACACCTATCTGCGAACGCTGTTGATGCATGGCGCTCGCTCGATCCTCAATAGAGGACACCGGTCAGAGTGGGTCGAACGCTTGTTGACCAGGCGGCCTTATAACGTGGCAGTCGCCGCAGTGGCTAACAAGCTCGCCAGAACCCTTTGGGCCGTGTTGGCCAAGGGCTCTACGTATCGGGCCGAACTCTTTACGGCATGCCCTACGGGGCATTGAAAACAGTAACCAACAGACTTCACAAGGAGCACAGGCGGTAAGCACGTGATGGCGAAATAGGTCAGACCGTGACGGGGTAAACCTGGTAGGGAATATGAGCCACGGGCACAGCCTTCAGCTCGATTTTCAGATGAGGGCCTCGTCAGCGGATTCCATCAGGGCCAGCAGGTTTTTCGGCCTGCAAAACAGGCCGTATATAAGACTGCTCCTACCTACGCGCCAGCATGGCTACCTATTGAGCTCCGGGAGGCGTCCATATAAGAGCTTCCCTAAATCGAGCATGAGATCAGGTTGACACAGCCCAGTACCGCCGCTGACCAATGCCACCACTCAGTTGTATTGCCCCTTTGCGGGGCGGCCGAGTCTCACAATGCAACAGGATGGAGCGTGACGGAGGAGGCGCTTTTCTGATGGGCGAGGATTTTTCTTGTACCGAAGGCTGGCATATATCCTGCTTGTATTCATGTATACAAGATTGAATATAACCATGTATTGCCTAAAGGACTCATACCATGTCGGACTATAACCGCCGGAACTTCCTGAAGCTGGCTGGGCTTATCGGCGTCGCCGCCGCAATGCCTTTCAGTGTATCCCGTGCCGCAGGAAAGCCCTTGGTCGTTGGCTTCGTTTATGTAGGGGCTAGGGACGACTTCGGTTACAACCAGGCCCACGCCCAGGCGGCTCGTATCATTCGCAGCATGCCGAACGTCAAGGTCATCGAAGAAGAGAACGTGCCGGAAACCTCCGCAGTGCAGCAGGCCATGGAAGCCATGATCCGCCAGGATGGGGCCGAGCTGATCTTCGCCACGTCCTTCGGTTATTTCGATCCTCACG
Organism: Ectopseudomonas oleovorans; assembly: GCF_029845265.1. Taxonomy (NCBI): domain Bacteria; kingdom Pseudomonadati; phylum Pseudomonadota; class Gammaproteobacteria; order Pseudomonadales; family Pseudomonadaceae; genus Ectopseudomonas; species Ectopseudomonas oleovorans. Next base: position 176,386 of record NZ_JAOCLK010000002.1, on the reverse strand, counting down.
TGTTGCGCGTGGCTCAGCGTTACCCGGACGTGCGCTTCGCCCACTGTGGTGGCCTCTGGGACGAGAGCAAGCATCCGAAGAATGTCGGCAGCTTTTTCGGTTATATCGATGAGGGGCAGTATCTCAACGGCGTGGTCGCGGGTCACATGAGCAAGACCAAGCGCATCGGTTTTATCGCCGCCAAACCGGTGGCCCAGGTGTTGCGTAATATCAATGCCTTCACATTGGGTGCCCGCTCGGTCGATCCGGAGATCACCACCACCGTGATCTTTACCGGTGACTGGTCCTTGCCGGTACGCGAAGCGGAAGCTGCCAACGGCCTGATTGACCAGGGCTGCGATGTGCTGACCTGTCACGTTGATGGACCCAAGGTGATCGTGGAAACGGCTGAGCGCCGTGGCGTAATGAGTTGCGGTTACCACGCCAGTCAGGCAGCCCTGGCTCCCAATGGTTATCTGACCGGTGCCGAATGGAATTGGGAGACGCCTTACCGGGCACACGTTGAGGCAGCCCAGAAGGGCGAGACCATGAACAACTTCCTGCGCGGCGGTCTGGCCGAAGGCTTCGTCAAGGCGTCTGATTACGGCCCGAACGTCAGCGCCGAGGCGCGTGAGCAGGCGGATGCTGTCAAGGCATCCATGATTGCTGGCGAGTTCACCCTGTTCAAGGGCCCGCTGAAGGACAACAAGGGCAATGTGGTGCTGGCCGAGGGCGAGGCGCTGGGGCAGACCGACGTGGTGCTGGAGCAGATGAACTACCTCGTCGAAGGCGTTCGCGGCGATATCTGATCCATGAATCCACATTATCTTGCAAGCAGGTTGGCCAGGCTGGCATTGCCCGGCCTGCCTACCGTGCTGTCGATTATCAGCTCCTTCGCGCTGTTCGTGCTGTTCCTGGCTTTTCAGGGTAAGCCGGCGTTCGAGGCCCTCGCCCTGGTGTTCGAGGGCGCATTCGGTTCGTCCTTTGCCTGGGAAAACACCTTGCAGCGGGCTGCGCCTCTGATGCTGACAGCGCTCTGTGTAGCGCTGCCGGCGCGTGCCGGTCTGATCATCATCGGTGGCGAAGGCGCGCTGGTGCTGGGTGGTCTGGCCGCAGCAACGCTACCACTATGGCTGACCGGTCTGCCGCCCCTGGCAACGTTGATTGCGATGGGCATGGTGGCGATGCTGGTTGGCGGGTTCTGGATCGGTCTCAACGGCTGGCTTCGGCAGAAGCGCGGTCTGAATGAGACCATCGGCAGTCTGCTGCTGTCCTATATCGCCATTGCCCTGTTCAACCATCTGGTAGAAGGGCCGCTGCGCGATCCCTCCAGCTTGAACAAACCCTCCACTGTCGGACTGGATTATTCGCTGATGATCGGGATGATCAGCGAGGACTCCTTTCGCGTTCACTGGGGGCTGGTGGCTGGCATTGTTGCCTGCGTGCTGGCCTATGTGCTGGTGCGCCATAGCGTCAAGGGCTTTGCGCTGGACGTTGTCGGCGGCAACGTGCGCACCGCGCGGATGCTGGGCCTGCCGGTCAATCGCCTGGTGATTCTGACTTGTGTGCTGGGTGGCGCGGCTGCCGGGCTGGCGGGCATGTACGAAGTCAGCGCGGTACAGGGCAGTGCCAACGCTTCGTTGATTGTCGGCTATGGCATTAGCGGGATTCTGGTGTCCTTCGCCGCTCGGCATAACCCGCTGGCAATCATCGTCTGCGCGACCCTGGTCGGGGGTATCGAGGCCAGCGGCAGCCTGCTGCAACGCCGGCTGGATCTGCCCGACGCCACCACGCTGATTCTGCAGGGCCTGCTGTTCACCAATCTGCTGGCCTGGGAGGCGCTGGTGGGTCGTATTACTCAATGGCGCATCAGACTGGAAGAGCACGCCAATCAATCAAAGGGTGCCGAGGTGCAACATGGGTGATCTGGACTTGGTGACCTTCCTGCTGGCTCTGCTGGCGGGTGCGGTGCGGGTCGGTACGCCGTTCCTGTTCGTCAGTCTGGGCGAGTGTCTGACGGAAAAAAGTGGCCGCATCAACCTGGGTCTGGAGGGCATTCTGGTGGCCGGGGCGATGACCGGCTACGCCGTGGCCTACCTGTCCGGTTCGGCCTGGACCGGAGTGCTGGTGGCGGGCGGCGCCGGGCTGTTGCTGGGCCTGTTGCACGGCATCGTCTGTTCGCTGCCGCGGGTCAATGATATTGCCTTTGGTATCGCGTTGATGCTGCTCGGGACCGGACTGGCGTTCTTCCTTGGCAAGGCCTTTATTCAGCCCCAGGCTCCGATGCTGCCGTCGATATCCCTCGGCGCCTGGAGTGACGACGGGCGCGTCCGCTCAGCCTTGAACATCAACATGCTGTTCTTTATCGGTGTGGCGCTGGCGATCTTTCTGCACTGGGGGCTGCGCAGCACGCGCTGGGGGCTGGTTCTGCGACTGGTCGGTGACCACTCCGAGTCGGCCCAGGCGCTGGGTTACCGCCCACTGCGAGTACGTGTCATGGCCACGGCTGTCGGCGGCTTTCTGGCCGGCGTCGGCGGCTCTTACCTGTCGCTCTATTACCCCGGCAGCTGGAACGAGGGGCTGTCCAGCGGGCAGGGACTGATGGCCGTTGCACTGGTGATCTTTGCTCGCTGGCAACCGCTGAACTGCCTGTGGGCATCGATGGTATTCGGCGCGGCCGGCGCTATCGGTCCGGCGCTGCAGTCGGTCGGTATCAGCTCCGGCTACTACCTGTACAGCGCGGCGCCCTACATCCTGACGATGGCAGTGATGCTCGCCACCTGTCGTCCCAACCGCACACTGACGGGAGCTCCCGGTGAACTCAGTCTCAATCGATAGAGGTAACTGACATGGCAAGTGGACTTGGTGGACTGAATAAATCACCTAATGGCGTCGTGATCGGGCTGGCACAGCTGACCCTGCCCGACCCGCATACCCGCGATGAACTCTGGGTGCAGACGCAGAAGGTCGTGGCGATGATCGGCAAGGCCCGACGCAGCATGCCGAGCATGGACCTTATCGTGTTTCCGGAGTACTCGCTGCACGGTCTGTCGATGGATACGTCGCCCGACATCATGTGTACCCTGGATGGGCCGGAAGTCGCGGCACTCAAGCAGGCCTGCATCGATCACAGCATCTGGGGCTGCTTTTCGATCATGGAAGCCAACCCGCACGGTAATCCCTACAACAGCGGCATCATCGTTGATGATACCGGTGAAGTGCGCCTGTATTACCGCAAGCTGCATCCCTGGGTGCCGGTCGAGCCCTGGGAACCGGGCAACCTCGGCATCCCGGTCTGCGAGGGCCCGCGTGGCAGCAAGTTGGCCCTGATCATCTGCCATGACGGCATGTTCCCGGAAATGGCTCGCGAGTGTGCCTACAAGGGCGCGGAAATCATGATCCGTACCGCCGGCTATACCGCACCGATCCGTCACTCGTGGAAGATCACTAACCAGGTCAACTCCTTCACTAACCTGATGCAGACGGCCAGTGTGTGCATGTGCGGCTCCGACGGCACTTTCGATTCGATGGGCGAAGCCATGTTCGTCGATTTCGATGGCACGCCGATGGCCGAAGGCGGTGGCCGCGCGGACGAGATCGTCTCCTGCGAACTGCGTCCGGACCTGGTGCGCGAGGCGCGCAAGCACTGGGGTGTGGAAAACAACATCTATCAGTTCGGCCACCGTGGTTATGTGGCAGTCAAGGGCGGAGCACAGGACTGCCCCTATACCTACATGCACGACCTGGCCGCTGGCCAGTACCGCCTGCCCTGGGAGGATGAGGTGGTCCACACCGATGGCAGCAGCTGCGGTTTTGCCGCGCCCGAGCGACTCTACAACCCGGACAGTCAGGAGTAATGACATTGAGCGAGCGCTTTCTTGTTTCCGAACCCTATCCCTGGCCGTACAACGGCCAGTTGCAGCCGGCCAACACCGCGCTGATCATCATCGATATGCAGACCGACTTCTGCGGTGAGGGCGGCTACGTGGATACCATGGGCTACGATCTGGCGGCCGTACGGGCGCCCATCGAGCCGATCAACCGCGTGTTGAAGGTCATGCGCGAGCAGGGCTTTCATATCATCCATACCCGGGAAGGGCACCGCCCGGACCTGTCTGATCTACCGGCGAACAAGCGCTGGCGATCCCAGCGCATCGGTGCCGGTATCGGCGATGCGGGTCCCTGCGGGCGCATTCTGGTGCGTGGCGAGCCGGGCTGGGAACTGATTCCGGAGCTGCAGCCGCTGGCCGGCGAAGTGATCATCGACAAGCCCGGAAAAGGTTCGTTCTGCGCCACCGACCTGGAGCTGATCCTGCGTACTCGCGGTATCGAGAATCTGATCCTGTGCGGCATCACCACCGACGTCTGTGTGCACACCACCATGCGTGAGGCGAATGATCGCGGCTTCGAGTGCCTGTTGCTGGAGGACTGTTGTGGTGCCACCGATCCCGGTAACCACCTGGCGGCGCTGCACATGGTCAAGATGCAGGGCGGCGTATTCGGTGCGGTGTCCGACTCGGCGTCGCTCGTCGAGCTGCTGAGCGAGCATTGATCATGCGTGCGCTCAGTCTGGAAATCATTGGCGCGAGCAAGTCCTTCGGCAGCTTTCAGGCGTTGGCGGAGGTATCGCTGACCGTACGGGCCGGTACTGTCCATGCGTTGCTGGGCGAGAACGGCGCGGGCAAGAGCACCCTGGTCAAGGGGATCGTGGGTTATGGTCCTTTGGACGACGGCGAACTGCTGGTCAACAACCGTCAACAGCAGATCCGTACCCCGCGAGACTCCCATGCGCTGGGCATCGGCATGGTGTATCAGCACTTTACCGTGGCGCCGGGCCTGAGCGTGGCAGAGAATCTGGTACTGTCACGCGGCGACCTGAACTGGCGCATCGACTGGCCGCTGGAGCGCAAACGCCTCAACGAGTTCATGCAGCGCATGCCGTTCCGGCTGGATATCGAACGCCCCGTCAGCTCGCTGGCGGCGGGCGAAAAGCAGAAGCTGGAAATTCTCAAGCAGCTGTACCTGGAGCGTCACCTGATCATCCTCGACGAACCCACCTCGGTACTGACGCCGCAGGAGGCCGAGGAGGTGTTGGGCCTGATGCGCGACATGGCGCACAAGGGCGATATCTCGGTCCTGATGATCACCCACAAGTTCGGCGAGGTGTCACGCTTCGCTGACGATGTCAGCGTGCTGCGCAAGGGCCGGCTGGTCGGCAGTACTCAGGTCAGTGCTACCTCCCAGGAAGAACTGGCCACCTGGATGATGGGTGCCGCCGAATCGGCCGCCGATCCGGTCAGCCAGAAGCCGGTCGATCCATCGGCCGCGCCACGGCTGGATGTGCGTGAGCTGAGCGTGGCCAACGACAAGGGCACACTGGCGGTCAGCAAGCTGTCGCTGGCTGTGCGCCCTGGCGAGATCGTCGGTATTGCCGGCATCTCCGGCAACGGCCAGCGCGAGTTGACCGAGGCATTGTTGGGACAGCGCCAGTCAGCCAGTGGCGAGATTCGCATCAACGGCGCGCGCTACCAGGCCAGCCGTCGGGAAATGCAACGCGAGAAGGTCTTCAGTCTGCCGGAAGAGCCCTTGCGCAATGCCTGCATCGCCGGCATGAGCGTCGCGGACAACCTGGCACTGCGCAACTTCGACCAGCCGCCGCTGTGCCGTCAGGGTTGGCTGATCAACCGGCGGGCGATTCAGACCCAGGCTGCGGCGCTGATTCAGCAGTTCAACGTGCGTCCGGCGGACCCGCTGCGGCCGATCGGTACGTTGTCCGGCGGTAACGTGCAGCGTGCAGTACTGGCCCGTGAGCTGACCGACGACGTGCGCACACTGATCGTGTCCAACCCGGTTTTTGGTCTGGATTTCGCCTCGGTGGCGATCATCCACCAGCGGCTGCGCGATGCTCGCGCCCAGGGCGCGGCCGTATTGCTGCTGAGCGAGGATCTGGACGAACTGCTGGAAATGTCCGACCGCATCCTGGTCATTCACGAGGGCGAAATCAATTTCGAGGTGGCCGCCGAGCAGGCGGATCGTGCCACGCTGGGCCACTATATGGCCGGCGGGGGGCATGAAGATCAGCATGCGGCAGGTGCAGCATGATCAGGCTGCCGGCCAGACCGGCCACCTTCAGCTTCGAGCCAACGCGTACCGCGCTGGTCGTTATCGATATGCAGCGGGACTTTCTCGAGCCCGGCGGGTTCGGTGCTGCCCTGGGTAACGACGTGACGCTGCTGCAGGCCATTGTTCCAGCGGTAGCCTCACTGATGGCTCTGGCCCGGGCGCAGGGCATGCTGGTGATTCATACGCGCGAGTCGCATCTGGCGGATCTGTCGGACTGCCCTGCGGCCAAGCGCGAAGGGGGCGCGGTCGGATTGCGCATCGGTGACGCCGGGCCGATGGGGCGCATTCTGGTGCGCGGCGAGCCGGGCAATCAGATCATTCCGGCATTGGCGCCGATGGCCGGTGAATGGGTGATCGACAAACCGGGCAAGGGGATGTTCTACGCGACCGGCCTGGGGGACAGGCTGGTCGCGCAGGGCATTGAGTCTTTGATTTTCGCGGGTGTCACCACCGAAGTCTGTGTACAGACCAGCATGCGCGAAGCCAATGATCGGGGCTACCGTTGCCTGCTGATAGAAGAAGCAACCGAAAGCTATTTTCCGGCCTTCAAACAGGCAACACTGGAGATGATCGTTGCCCAGGGCGGCATCGTCGGACACACCGCTAACCTGTCGGCGCTGAGCGCCGCCATGACCGAGGATCGAGCGTGAACAAGGAACCGCAGATCAATCTGCCCCATGTGGTCGAGGCCGTGCGCCTGGCCTTTGAAGACTACGAGCGTGCCTTGCTGGCCAACGAGCTGGAGGTGCTGGACGACTACTTCTGGAACACCGATCATACCGTGCGTTACGGCGTTGCCGAAAATCTCTACGGCGCCCGGAATATCGCCGCTTATCGGCGCGTCTGTACGCCGGTGGGCCAAGGCCGGCTACTGCGCAATACGGTGATATCCACTTTTGATGAAAACTATGCCACTGTCAGTACGGAATTCAGTGACGGTGAAACCCACCGTACGGGCCGACAAATGCAGACCTGGGTACGCTTTCCAGCTGGCTGGAAAGTGGTTTCCGCGCATGTGAGTGTCGATCTCAGTACGCTTTGAACAGCAGGTGATGCCATTCTAAAGCCCCAGACCAATGCCCTGGCCGAGCAGATCTACCAGCGGTTGAAGCAGGAAATCTTCGACTACCAGCTGCTGCCCCATGATCGCTTCAGCGAGACCGAACTGGCCGCGCGTTACCAGGTATCACGCACGCCGGTTCGTGACGCGCTCTATCGCCTGGAGCGCGAGGGCTATCTGGAAGTGGGTTTTCGCCGGGGCTGGACGGTAAAGCCACTGGACTTCGATCAGATCGACGAGCTCTACGATTTGCGCGTTGTGCTGGAGAGCGTTGCCATCGAGCGTTTGTGCGGTCTGCCGGACCTGGCCGGCGCGCTTGCCGACCTCAACCGAGTATGGATGGTGCCGCCGGAGCGGCGTGAGCACGGCATGAAACAGGTGGCCGATCTGGATGAGGCATTCCACTGCGGTCTATTGGCTGCGGCCGGCAATCGCGAAATGATGCGTGTGCATGCCGAGGTCTGTGATCGCATTCGTATCGTCCGGCGCCTGGATTTCTACAAGAGCGCCCGCATCGAGGAAACCTACAACGAACACGCCCGCATTCTGACTGCCCTGGCAGCGCGCAAGCGCGATGAGGCACAGATGATGCTGCGCTCCCATATCGAGCAGAGCAAGATCGAAGTACGCAAGATCAGCCTGTCGATGCTGGCCGAGGCGCGCCACAGCCTTCGACAGGCATGATCCCTAAGCGCTTCTAGCTGCGTACGATCAGGGCCAACGGCCCCCCTCCATTTGGCCCCTGATGTTCGGCACCGCCGGAGACGAACAGACGCGTGTCCCCCAGTTGACCTGCCAGCACACCACCCACCAGCGCACGCGCATGGCGTGAACCATTGATGTCGCTGTCATCGCTCATTACATGGCGGTTGCCGCGAATACTGCCGGACGCGGAGGGCTCAGCCTTGACCAGCAGGCCAGCCAGGCGCTCGGGCGTCAGCTTGATCTTATCTCCCCCTGGCACGCTCGCCAGTGCACGCTCGATCGCCTGCGCGTCCAGCGCATCTTCCATGACGGCATGACCGATCCGATACTCCGGGTCCCAGCCTGGCGCGTTGCCCAGTACCAGAACCTCGTTACGCAGAAGTTCAATGCCGGCCGAACTACTGGCTCGGCTGGAGTAGAGTGACCACTCGCGGCAGATCTGCTCGTCGCGGACGTCGCCGGGCAAGTCACCGAGAGCCGCGGCCACACCGAGGGCCGAGGCACCCCTGGAATAGCCCATGGACTCGTAGGTATCGTGACAGGCCACGCTCTGGCCGCGTGCGGCGGCCTCGTTGATGCGTGCGGCGGTCAGGAGCGGGCATTTGATCTGAACGAAATGCACATCCTCGACCCGCTGGATGCCGGCGGCGGCCATGGCCCGCAGCACCGCGTCACGGGTCAGTTCCACCTGGGAGGTGCGGCCGATCTCTTCCGGGCGCAAGTCACGAGTGAAGGCCACGCCGGCAGCCAGGCCTGGCGTAGTGGTATCACGGGACGGTGCGCTGTCGTCGACCTCGAATACCAGCCAATGCGGGCTCAGGCCGCCCTCGGTCCCACCGGACATGACGAAGGCAATACGCTCGTCGACTTCCGTCTCATTCAGTGCCAGGCGTTCGGCGAAGAAACGCTTGAGTGTGCTGGTAGCGAAGGCGCGGGTGAAATCATTGACGCAGCCATTGCCCTCGGTCTTGCCGAGCACGGCAATGACGCGCGTGGGGTCGACCTCGCCGGATTCGATCGCCTGGGCCAGGGCCGAGACGTCATTGGGGGCGGCCACTGTCAGCCGCGTTACACGTGTTTTCATGGTTTTGTTACCTGATTGACAAGGGGCGGTGGCGCTTCAGGCCAACTCGAACAGAACGTCCTGAGCACCTTCCCAGAGCGTTTTGAGTCCGAGCGCACGGAGGTTTTCGCGGCCCTGGGTGATGGTCAGAAAGTGATTGCCGGCCAGTTGCCCTAGCTTGCTGGAGAAGCTGCAGGCACCGTAGGCCATGATGATTTCGGTCTCGCTGTAGCCGCCGGGGTAGAACAGAATGTCGCCCACCGACGGGTGACTGGTGTGGTTTTCGAAACCCACCGGCTTGCCGTTGTTGTTCAGTTGGTAATCTCCCATTGGCACCCAGCAACCTTCGCCGCTCCAGCGCACATGGATGAACTTCTGCCGATAGGGCAGCAGTTGTACGAAGGCGGCCAGGGTCTCGGGTGCATCGGGGTGGGCTTCAGCCAGAAACTCGAAGCCACCGGCAGTGATCTTGATTGTGGTCATGCTGTTTCCTGTATTTGGGGCGGTTACGTGGTCAGGAGCCGGGCTGGTCGATCCATTTGGTCACGGTGGGCGCGCGCCATTCGGCCAGTTGGTCAAGCAGCAGGCCTGGGTCGGATTCGATGATGATCATCTCGGCATGCTCGGTCTTCATGAAGCCTTCCTGCCGAGCGTGGTCGAGCAGGGCGCGCAATGGCTCGAAGAACTGCCGCACATTCAGGCAGGCAAAGGCCTTGTTGTGATCGCCGAGCTGGGTCAGCGTGGCGACCTCGAACAGCTCCTCCAGCGTGCCGAGCCCGCCGGGCAGGGCGATGAAGGCATCCGCCAGATCAGACATGCGCGCCTTGCGGCTGCGCATGCTGTCGGCCACCTCGTGGCCGCTGAGGCCGGGGTGCAGATGGCCGCGATCAAACAAACGCTGGTTGATCACACCGATCACTTCACCGCCTTGGGCGAGAGCAGCATCGGCGACCACGCCCATCAGGCCTTTGGTAGTACCGCCGTAGACCAGCGTGATGCCACGCCGGGCTATTTCGCTGCCCAACGCCCGGGCCTGCTCGGCATACTCGGGCGAGACACCGAAATTGGAGCCGGAAAATACCGCGATACTGCGTAGTGGGGGTGTGGCGTTCTGCATGGAGTCTCCTGAGATCTAGCGTTGAGTCCAACTGGTGAAGTGGTTCTCTACCAGCGCAGAGATTGAGTACAGCGCGACTCCCATGGCAGCCAGTATGAACAGCCCGGCAAATACCAAGGGGACGTCGAAGTTGCCGCTGGCGATCATCATCACGTTCCCAATACCTTTGTTCGAGGCGATGGTTTCGGCCAGTACGGTGCCGATAAACGCCGAGGTCAGCGCGATTTTCAGCGAGGCGAACAGGTAGGGCATGGTGCGCGGCAGGCCAACGTTCCAGAGAATGTCCCGCTTCTTCGCCCCCAGCACCCGCAGTACGTCTTCCAGCTCCGGCTCGGTGGTGGCCAGACCGGTAGCGACATTGACCACGACCGGGAAGATGCCGATGACCATCGACGTGAGAATCGCCGGGATGGTGCCCGAGCCGAACCAGACCACGAAGATGGGTACGACTGCGACCTTGGGGATACTGGAAAAACCGACCAGCAGCGGATAGGCAATGTCGTAGGCCACCCGTGACGAGCCAATGATCACACCGATGATCAGTCCGATGAGCACCCCGAGGAAAAAGCCGATCAGCGTCGTCATCAAAGTCTGCTGGGCATGTGGCCAGAGGATCGGCATCTTGTCGATGAGTACGGCAGCGATCTGGCTGGGCACCGGCAAGACCAGTTCCGACACGCCGAGCACGCGGCAGATGACTTCCCAGGCCAGAAAGAAAAATACCATGGCGGAAAATGACAACATGTTGCGCCGCAAACGCGACAGTTCCTGGGTCATAGCGAAGTCTCCGTGGGGCGGGGTGCCGGTGCTGGGGCAGGGCCGGCCTTGGTCGGGTTGTCAGCATCGGAACGGGCATGGGCAATGCTCATGCGCAGCGCCTGGACGAGCGCAGTGAAGTCCGGCTCATAACTGGACTCCAACGTACGGGGCCGGGCGAAATGCACGGTCTCGTCCTGGATGATGCGCCCGGGTCGGGCGCTCATGACGCAGATGCGACTGGCTAGGTAGGCTGATTCGCGTAGATCATGGGTCACCAGCAGGACCGTGGGCCGCTTGGCCATCCACAGGGCCTGCATGGTGTCCCACAGCTCTTCACGGGTGAACTGATCGAGGGCGCCAAAGGGTTCATCCAGCAGCAGGATATCCGGTTCGTGGACCAGTGCTCGGCACAGCGAAGCGCGCTGCAACATGCCTCCGGATAACTCCCACGGGCGCTTGCTGCCAAAGCCCGCCAGTCCGACCTGCTCCAGCAGGGCTTCAGCCCGCTCGCGAAATTCGCCATTCTTCTTGCGACGGTAGTCCTGACGGAAAGGCTCGACGATCTTCAGCGGGATCATCACGTTGTCCAGAATGCTCAGCCACGGCAACATGGTCGGGTTCTGGAACGCCAGCCCCAGGCGTTTGGCGTGATTGCCGATAGCGCCCACCTCGCGACCGCCGACGATGGCAGCGCCTTCCGTTGGCTCAATCAGGCCGGCGACCAACTTGAGGATGGTCGACTTGCCGCAGCCACTGGGGCCAACGAGGGCGACGAAATCGCCTTGGTCGATGCGCAGACTTGTATTGTCCAGCGCGACCATATTGCCGCCATAACGCACGGTCACGTTCGACAGTTCGATCACGGTTCTGGGCGTGGCGGCTGATTTGCCTTCAAGCATCGGCGTTACTCCTCGTCAACGGTCCTGCCACGGGCAGGTCAGCATGCATAGTGTTCACCGTGTCGGTTCGGCGGTGGGGCGCACGCCGTCCGGGGTCTTCAGAATCGCGCTGGTGTAGTGCTCGGTATTCTGCGGTTTGGCCTTGGGCATCGCCTGGACACCTTTCACTGAGCGGCCCCAGCCTGCGGCCTCGGTAACCAGTTTGCCGTTGCGCATCACGAAGCGGCCGCGCAGCAGCGTGTGGATCGGGTAGCCTTTCACCGCACGGCCGTCCCACGGGGATATCTTGCTGATGCTCTGTAGCTCGTTCTCGGACAGGATGCCGGACTTGTTCATGTCCACCACCGCGATATCCGCATGGGCGCCGGGCGCAATCACGCCCTTGGTGCCGTAGATACCCCAGGCCTTGGCCGGATTCACCGAGCTCCAGCGCACGTAGTCCATCAACGTGGCGCGCTCGCGATTCACCTCGGTAAGCATCAGCGCCATCTGGGTTTCGATACCCGGGAAGCCACAGTCGCACTCCCAGATATTCGCCCGGGTTTTCTCTTCCGGCGCATGGGGCGCATGGTCGGTGGCAATCATGTCTATGGTGCCATCCATCATGGCGTCCCACAGCGGCTGATTGTGCCGGGCTTCACGGATTGGCGGATTCAAACGCAGGATGCCGCCCAGATGATCGGTATGATCGGTATTGAGCAGGAGATACTGAGGGCAGGTTTCCACCGTGACATCGACGCCGCGCCGCTTCGCCTCGCGGATCAGAAACAGCGAGTCTGCGGCGCTGTGGTGGGCAATATGCACCCGTGCACCGGTCCACTCAGCCAGCGTCAGGACGCGACCGATAGCCTCGATCTCGGCGACCACCGGGCGGGCGGCCAGATGCGCCAGAGCGTCGATCCGGCCCTCGGCCTGCATGCGTTTCTGCCGGCGGGCCAAAATCGACGAGTTTTCCGCATGCACTACGGTGCGAATGCCCAGGGGCGCGAGTTTTTCAAAGCCTTCGAGCAGGGCGCCATCACTGGGGGAGGGCAGGTTGCCGAACGTGTTGCCGACGAAGGCCTTGAAGCTAGTCACGCCAGCGTCGACCAGTTCTTCCAGGTGGCCGACGGTGTCATCCCCGAGCAACCCGTGTATGCCGAAATCCACATAAGAGGATTCGGCGGCCTTGAGCTTCAGATTCAGCGCCTCGACCGTACCGGTCGGCGGGTTGGTGTTGGGCATTTCGAACACCGTGGTGACGCCACCGCAAGCGGCTGCCGCAGAGCCGGTCTTCCAGGTCTCCTTATGCGGGTAGCCTGGGTCACGGAAATGCACATGGCTGTCGATGGCACCCGGCAGCAGATACATGCCGTCGGCCTGCAATACCTCGCGAGCGGATGGCATCAGGTCGTCATGGCCGACAGCGACGATGGTTTCGCCGTCGATGGCGACCGAGGCTTCGATAATCTGATGGTCGGATACGACGCGAGCGCCGCGAATGACCAGGTCTACTTGACTCATGAATATTCTCCTAGAGCAGGGCCCATCCGCCATCTACCGGCAGATCGACCCCCGTGATTTGACGGGCCACGTCGCTGGCCAGAAACAGGCAGGCGTTGGCGACGTCGTTATCGGTTGAAACGCGTTTGAGGGCATAGTCCTCGGCGTGGCGCACGGCGGCTTCCTCTGGGCTGATGCCGAGCTTGTCGGCCATATTGGCGCAGACCTTGTCGCGAAAGCGCGGACCATCAACCATGCCCGGCGCCACGCAGTTGACGTTGATCCCGTAACTGCCGGCCTCCAGTGCGAAACTCTTGGTGATGCCACGCAGACCCCACTTGGACGCTGAGTAGGCCATGCGCCCGGCGCGACCGCGCATGCCGAAGGTGCCGCCGACGTTGACGATCTTGCCGCCGCGTTGCTCTATCATGGCGGGCATGACGGCGCGCATGGTGTTGAAGCAGCCGGTCATGTTCAGCTGCACAATCTCGTCGAATTCATCCTGAGTGGTTTCCCAACCGGTCTTGCCGATGGGCCCGGATCCGCCGGCAACATTGACCAGCACATCTATCCGGCCGAAGCGGGCGAGGGTTTCTGCCGCCAGACGCTCGGCCTCTTCGCTGCGGGTCATGTCGCATTTGACCACCAGCGCTTCGGTGCCCATGGCGTTGAGTTCCTGGGCAACCTCGTCAATGGCAGCGGTGTCGCGGCCTGCGAGCACCAGGTGTGCGCCCTCACCGGCGAAGCCCAGGGTGACGGCCCGGCCCATGCCCTTGGCGGGGCCCGTGATGACGACGACTTTGCCTTTCAGATCAAGATTCATGAGAGTCTCCGGACCGGTTTCAGAGTTCGCTCGGGCGTGCATCACGCTCGGGCAGGAAGCGGCGATCGAAGATCTGTTCGATGCCCGGGGTGTTATCCAGTTCGTTGGCGGCCACGACGATGTCGATGTTCTTCTTCAACCGCTCATCGTTCACGTCGCCCAGGCCGATGTCGGCAATCTCCGGATGGCTCATGTCGTTGCGTACGGTGGAGAGCATCTTGTCCATTTCCACGCTGCGGTTGAGCAGGGGTTCACGTTTCATCAGCGCATCAATGGCTTCTTCTGGATGGGCAATCGCATCCTGGATGGCCTGATTGACGGCGGTCAGGAAGCCACGAACGGCGTCCGGATGGTTGTTGATGAAATCCTGTGAGAAGAAGATCGAGTTGGAATACAGATCCATACCGTGATCGCCGTAACGAATGAAGCGCAGCTCCTTCTCCGGATCCACACGCATGCCTTTGGCACTAAAGCTGATAGTGGTCAGGTAACCGAAAGCAGCGTCGATCTGACCGCGCATCAGCAACTGCTCACGCAGGTTGGGTGCCATGTTGTTGATGGTCACCTTGGACTGGTCGATGCCGGTCAGTTCGGCAAAAGCAGGAAACAGCTTGAGTGCGGCGTCATTGGCCGGGGCGCCGATGACCTTGCCTTCTACATCCTTGGGCTCCTTGATCGGGCTGTCGGCCTTCACCGCGATGACGAACGGCGGCGTGTTGTAGATCATGTAAACACCCACCGGTGCCCGCTCCGGTTGGGTGGAAGCCAGCTGGATCAGCGCGTTGGTATCACCGAAGCCGGCGTGATACACCCCGGACGCGACCTTGGGCACCGATGCGGCCGAGCCTTCACCCTGGTCGATGGTGACGTTCAGGCCCTGTTCCTTGAAGTAGCCCTTGTCCTCGGCCAGGAAAAACCAGGCCTGAGCTCCTTCGTATTTCCAGTTCAGTACCAGGTTGATATCCGTGGCGGCGAGCGCCGGTGCGCTGCCGGAAAATGCCAGGCCGAGCGCCAGGCTGGCTGCGCCCAGGCGCTTCCAGATGAGGGAACGATAAGACAATAAGGTCATGTTCAGGACTCCTGATGGTGGGATGCGAGTGATGTTTGCAGGGCAGTAGCGGTGGCGATGAAGCCGTGGCACTGCTCAACGAGAAAATGAATGGCGCGTGAAACATAGGCGGGCGACGGCGTGCTGCACGCGTCGGCAAGCAGAATGCAGTCGTAGCCGAGAAAGGCAGCGTCCTGCAGCGTGGAAAACACGCAGCGATCAGTATTGATGCCCGCGAACAGCAGGGTGGTCATACCATTGGCGCGCAACAGGGAGTCCAACTCGGTATCCCAGAAGCCGCTGAGGCGGTGCTTGTTCACACAGATATCGTTGGGAGCTACTGATAATTCGTCCACGATCTGCGCGCCCCATTCCCCCTGGACCACCGAACGGCCATGATCCAGCGGCGATCGCTCCGCATAGCCCACCCCCTCGGCTGAGCGCTTGCCCTTGAAATGCACAGTGGGCGGCAAGTTGAGACGATCCGCGCGAATCCCCCAGTTGAGCCAGAGTACCGGTGCGCCCGCTTGACGCCAGGCCGGCAGCAACCGGTTCAGTAAGGGAATCGGGCGGCGGGTAGCGCGCATACTGATGCCCTTCTGGGCAAACCAGCCGTGCGGATGACAGAAGTCATTCTGCATGTCGACCACCACCAGCAAACTGCGCGACAGATCGATTTCCAGCGAGCTGGTCTCGGTCTCGATCCGCAGCGGCTGTACCGATTCAGGCTGACGAACCAGGCTGATCCCGGTCGCGTTCAGACGCCAGGCATTAGAGCGGGCTGGTCCGAAGGAGGCGGCCGTGACCGAGGACGTAGAGAGTGATTTTCTGTTCATGCCATGGCCAAAGCAGAGGGCATGCCATTTGCGTTGCTGCAAAGCGACCTTTTGACGAGCATTGTGTTGCCGAAATGGCAACGTACGTACGCTTCTCCTTGAAAGGTGGGTGCTGCGGCTGCGCTGTATATTGGGCACGCGCTATGCAGATCACTACGGCCAATCTGAAATGCACCGTATAGCTACAACTATTACGTGGGCACTGAGTGTTGGACATTTCCATCTATGCAACATGGAAGGGCGCTCGCGCGCCTTTATGTTGCATACAAGGTGTTCTGGCGAAGACACCACTAAAGGAGTCAGTCTTGAATCATTTGCGGTTCTTACATTATTTCGACGAGGTCGCCCGTAGCGGGTCTATACGCCAAGCGGCCGAACGCCTGCACATTGCTCCTTCTGCGGTGAATCGACGCATTCAGGATTTGGAGGTTGAACTAGGCATACCGCTGTTCGAGCGTTTGCCACGCAGTATGCGTCTGACCGCCGCAGGTGAGCTGTTTGTGCAGTACATTCGCAGCCGTGCAGCTCATCTGGAACGGGTCCGTTCGGAAATCGAGGATCTACAGGGCCTTCGTCGGGGTTGTGTACGTATCGTCGTCAGTCAGGCTGCTGCTGCTGCCTTTCTGCCGGAGCGCATCGCTGGCTTCAAGCAGAAGCATCCGCTGGTTGAGTTTCAGGTGCAGGTGGGTGATCACCACCGTGCATTGAACTCTCTGCGGACTTTCGAGACGGACCTAGCACTGATCTTTCACCTGACCCGTGAGACCGACATCGTGCGCCTGGATGAGCTGATACAGCCGTTGTGTCTGGTTATGCATCGCGACCATCCACTGGCCGTCAAAGATGAACCGATCAAGCTGCGACAATGCATGGATTATCCACTTGTGCTGCCGACGCCAGATATTGCCGGACGCCAGTTGATCGATGCTTTTCTTGCACGACGATCAATTAAGCTGCGGCCGATGATTGAAAGTAATAGCTTCGAGTTTATGCTTGGCTACCTGCGTTACGAGTTAGCGCTGACCTTTCAGATAGAGATCGGCATCTCTCTAAAGGATGGCGGACTAGTTAGCCGCAAGGTCGCTGATCGTGGGTTCCCTTCGGCAAATCTGGTGTTAGCGTGCCTTCAAAATCGCCAGTTACCCTTGGTTGCTTACGCTTTTGCCGAGTACCTGCGTCATACCTTCGCCAGTTTCAGGAAGTAGCCTTTTGTCGGTTCGGTGTAGCCATCCGTTAAAAACTATGGAAGTTATCTCACCCGGAAATAAGTCACCATTTCTGACCGACTTCGGTCGTGACCGATTTTGAAAGAGGCACGCTGATCACGTAATGGACAGATCACCCGCTTATTTCGCTGTTTCTGACTACCGCATGCTATTTTTCACATTAAGGATGGTCTGAAATAGGTAGCCATTTCTGGCCGACTTCGATCACTACCGATATCAAAAGCTCACTGCGATAATCATTGGCGCCTCCACATCTTCCTGCATGATTTTCGCCTTTTATCTGCTTGATAAAATGGACTTATTCGGTGCCATCAAGTTGGAGCGCGACAAGCATGTGATCCAGAAACTGGATGAGTCCATAGTGCAGAGCATCACCTCATTGAACATGATCATCGCCGAGATCGAGCGTTATCTTCCCGCCACTGTGTGACAGGATGCCGGTGTGGGTATGCAATATTTACCTGCGCCGGATTGAATTGTCCCGGCTTTCGTAGATACTAAATTACCGGAGCAGTCACCGATAATTGATCAGTCTCGTCTTCAATCAACGAACCTATGTCCACACAGGACAAGGCTGTCTGCCTTGACGTTCACTCGATCTTTGTTATGCAAAAATAATTGATTTCCCTATTGCGATAGCTTTTGCTCATTGAGCATGCTGGTTATGTGCGAGCTCGTTCGTACGTATAAGAAAGAAGAATCAGCATGAACACAGAGACCCAAAATGCATACCGCTCACTAGCCAGCCACTTCTACGCCACCCGTTTGCCTGACATCCCGGTCAGTGAGCTAAATGAGTTCAGTATCGTTGGTGCTTTATTGCGGGCTGCGCCTGAATATCGGCCCGACTATTTCAGGCGGTTGCGCAATGCACTCGCGCTGGATCAGAAGCTCCGGAATCACTTCTGGATTGCCCAGGAAATCAATCGGACACTCAATCCTGTTACCGTTTTGGGCTTGCCTCGCAAACGCAAGCAGTCTCGGCGGCAGAGAATTTCTGATGAAGAGTTTGGGAGCTGGGTCAAGGAGCTATTAGCGAAGGAGCAGGTGGTTGAGGCCGGGGCCCTTTTGTTGATCAGTATGACGGGCGCGCGTCCTTGTGAACTCAGTGGCATCAGCGTCAATGGCAATCGCATAGTGATTCCTGGTGCGAAACACAGCCATGGCGGTTTGCGTGGTGCTGACCGAGTGCTTGAAGCCAGTGAGGATTTCTGCAGGCTGGTGAGCAATGCTCTTGAGGCTTTCCATTCTCAAGGCAAGAGCTTGGACGCAATCCGCATAGCGATCCGTCGCGCGGCTCTTGAGACCTTTCCTCGTAGAAAAGTGCCGAGTATGTACACGTTGCGCCACCAGTTTGGATCAAACCTCAAGGCATCGGGCCTGTCGCGGGTCGAAATTGCTTATGTGATGGGTCATCAAGCGACGGACTCTATTGCACGATACGGCGATAAACGATTTGGCCGCGCTGAGGCTGTCCAGGTCAAGCCTGCGTGCGAAGCAGACTTATCGAGAGTTCGAACAACACATGCTGCATACGCTCGATCTCGTTCGAAGGCCTTGCGTATTGATTGCTGATTGTCGAGCTCACCGGGCGTCGACCTTCAGTAGGTCCCCCCAGCGGGTGGTATAGGCGGGAGAGAGCAACTCCCGTCGCATGCTCCATTCGGCTGTTTTGGTGAGGCGCCCCGGTTGCAGCGTTCCACGCCCCCAGCGTCCGTTAATGGCATCCAGCGTACTCATCAGTCGTTCGGTCTTCACGGGCTGTTCAGGGGCAAATAGGTCAGGCGTGTATTCATCCCGACCGCACAGATCCAAGAGCAGTACCTGTGCTTTCGCATAGCTGAATCCATCCCGGTATAGCCGGCTGATACCTTCACGAGCAGCAGCAATAATCAGGCGAGTATCGTCGGTCGGGTAGGGCAGTTGGCAAAGCAGGCCGTTGGCGTATTTGGCCTCACTCGGGTTGAACATACCGGTGCGCCTTGATTCACCGTTGGGTGTCGCAAACCGCATGTGCGATATGCTGGGTGTATCGCAGACCGTTCATGCGACAAGGGGAGCGTATCGCAGCGTGAGCGTGCGACAGCCCAGGTGTGTCGCATGGAGGTGTCGCTGATACACCATCGGGTCCCGGTACATGTGGTGATATGTCGCCGGTCTAAAGCCAAGGTGCGGATTCCACGGTCATCCGGCCACCTATTCCATGAGCATCTGGCCATCGATTCCACGCTGATCCGGCCACTGATTCCACGGCCATCTGGCCACCCAATCGGGCAGGCAGCAACGCAGGATTCCTTCACTACCATCGACCTCTTTTTCGAAGCAGAGAGGTCGTCGTGGAGCGTTTATCCATGCGTAAGATTTGCGAAGTACTACGTCTCAAGTTCGAGGTCGGACTATCGGCTCGCCAGATTGCGGTCAGCTTGCAGGTCGGTCGTGTCACCGTCGGCGATTACCTTAATCGCTTTGCCGCCAGCGGCCTCACCTGGCCCTGCTCGTTGTCCGATGTTGAGCTGGAGCAGCAGCTGTTTCCACCGGCCCCTGCGGTACCCAGCGAGCAACGGCCACTGCCCGATTGGTCTTGGGTGCATGCCGAGCTACGCCGTCCTGGCGTGACTCTGGCGTGACTCTGGCGTTGCTCTGGCAGGAGTACCACCTGAGCCAGCCGCAGGGTTTCCAGTACAGCTGGTTCTGCGAGCACTACCGAGCCTGGCAGGGCAAGCTGGACGTGGTGATGCGTCAGGAGCACCGCGTCGGCGAGAAGCTGTTCGTCGACTATGCTGGCCAGACGGTGCCGGTGATCGACCGTCACAGCGGCGAGATCCGCCAGGCGCAGGTATTCGTCGCGGTGCTTGGTGCCTCCAGCTACACTTTCGCCGAGGCCACCTGGTCGCAGCAGCTGCCGGACTGGCTGGGCTCCCATGCCCGCTGCTTTGCCTTCCTCGGCGGGGTACCGGAGATCGTGGTGCCGGACAACCTGCGCAGCGCGGTGAGCAAGAGCCACCGCTACGAGCCGGACATCAACCCCAGCTACCGCGACCTGGCCGAGCACTATGGTGTAGCGGTGGTGCCGGCGCGGGCCCGTAAGCCGCGCGACAAGGCCAAGGCTGAAGTTGGCGTGCAGGTGGTCGAGCGCTGGATCCTTGCCGCGCTGCGCAACCGCCAGTTCTTCTCCCTGGACGAACTCAACACAGCCATCGCGGCGTTGCTGGCCAGACTCAACCAACGCCCGTTCAAGAAGCTGCCGGGCTCGCGCCAGGCGGCCTTCGACAGCCTGGATCGTCCGGCGCTGCGGCCACTGCCGGAGCAACCCTACGTCTACGCCGAGTGGAAGAAGGCGCGGGTGCACATCGACTACCACGTCGAGGTCGATGGGCATTACTACTCGGTGCCGTATCAACTGGTGAAGAAGCAGCTGGAGGTGCGCCTGACGGCGCGCACCGTCGAGTGTTTCCACGCCAACCAGCGAGTGGCCAGCCACCTGCGCTCAATGCACAAGGGCCGGCACAGCACGCAGGCCGAGCACATGCCCAAGAGCCATCGCGAGCATGCCGAGTGGACGCCGCAGCGGCTGATCCGCTGGGCCGAGCAGACCGGGCCGAACACCGCCGGCGTGATCGGTCACATCCTCGAACGGCGCATCCATCCGCAGCAGGGTTACCGGGCCTGCCTGGGCATCCTGCGCCTCGGCAAGACCCATGGCGAAGTGCGCTTGGAGCTGGCCTGCCGACGCGCCCTCAGCCTCGGCGCGTGCAGCTACAAGAGCCTCGAATCGATCCTACGCCAGGGGCTGGAAAACCTGCCGCTGGCCCAGCAGCACCTGCCCCTGCTGCCGGACGACCACGCCAACCTGCGCGGCCCCGGTTACTACCACTGAACCCAAGGTGCGGAGTGAACCTGCAAAGAGCCAGTTCTTGCGCCCCAACGCCCAGCCGGATCTGGTTCTCTGCCCAATTATTGTCAATGGGTACGGCGCCGTCATCGAGATAGCGCGACAGCGCCGTCCAGCGTTTGAGGCTGTAATCCAATGCTTTGCTGATGGCCGATCCGTCCAATCACCTGGCCCTTACCAAATCGTGCTGGTTTTTTCGGCTTGCGCACCTTAGTCAGATCCGCTCCAGCAACAACCCTCACGAAAATCATTAGCCCATCTCCGCAGCGCCTGTCACCGTATACACCAACCGACTCGGTCGACTGGTGCCCCATGATGTATGCTACGGCCTCATCACTCTCTCCCGATGCCTTCAGGTTTGAGCCCATTTGATGCCTGAAGCTTTTCAGTGTTGGATGCCGTTTGCGACGAGGCCATAGGGCTCGGCATTCTTTGCGCAAACGGTCTCGGATGGCGGTGTCTGTCCTGCAGCATTTGCTCATCCATTCTGCAGCCTCTGCGACGGCTTTGAGGACGGCAGGCCGATCAATAATCAGTGTCCTGTCCGCACCACGATGCAAGGGCGCGCTTTTTTTGCCCCCAACGATGTGTACCTGGTTGCCAATTACTTTGATCGTGCGCATCTCGCAGGGACGGACACCCAAGTAGTAAGCCAGCACTGCACAGACGGCCTCATCATGAAAGTCACGTGAGCGCAGGTGCAGAATGAGCTCCCAGAAATCATCATCGGAAACGGTGCGGACTTTCTTGGGCTTCGGCTTTCTCGGTAGTGTCGAGCCAAGCGCTGTCACCGGGTTGACCAGATGTCGGATCGCTTTCGCCACGTCTGGGTTGCCGCGAGCTACCTGGTCGTGTGCTAACGCGCTCTTAAGCGTGCTGAAGCTGTTCGGACGATACGCTTGAGCTTGAGCGAGCAAAGCCGCGCAAATTTGCGCAGAATTGGGGGTGTCCGTGCCACAGTGTGCGCGGTAAAAATTTGTCGCCCGGGTCTGGTATTTTTTCAAGGTACTCTGGTGCATGGCAGTCATCTCTTCTTGTTGTTTTTGATGACAAAGCTAAGCCGCTCCGCGAACGGCGTTGGAGCAGTCCAGACTCCTCTGAAACCCCTCCGCCTGCGCTACGTGTTTTCTCGTTCCGTCTGAACTGCCCCAACGCCCCCTTACTCGCGCCGCGAGTAAGGGGCGCGGGCTCTCACTCACGCGACACGCTTCATCTTCATTCAGCGTGCGCATGGAGCAAGAGCCCGCGCAAGTGTTTGTCATCAAAAGAAAAAGCAGCCGCGGCAGGCCGCAAAAAAAGCGACCAAGGCAGTTGGGTGAGCTAGGGTCGAAGAATGAGTGGCACGCAAAAAGGCTTGGCAAAAAGGACGTCTTTGGTTATACGGATCTATGATAACGCTTTGATTTATAATGGATTTCTCTGAAATATAACCAAGAAAAACAGTGCCGGTACGGGCATTCCCTGCGCCTAAACTGGCAACGTGGGTGCCCATAGTGACTGTTTTGGGTGCCCGAACAGGCATCGCAGGTGCCGCTTGTGGCAGAGTAAGTGTGTTGCACCTCCGCTTTGCGACACCTCGGGTATCACAACTGGTAGTGCGGCATGGTGGGGGTATCGCATTTCCCTGTTGCGACACGCATGTCGTGTCGCAAAGCTGGCTGCTATTGCAGTCTCCGTCGCAGGGGGAATCTGGTGCTGCTTCCATGGATCTGGTGGGGGCATTGGGTCGTCTCCTGCGCTTGAGGGCAGGCTTCTAAAATGCAAAAGGCCGCCTTGATGGCGACCCTTCCCAGCCCTTCATCGCATCATATCCAGTTGACAATGTTGCTCTGTGTTATGAGGGGCTAGTGCAGCGTCTTCTTGGCTTTCCGGCCTCGCTTACTGCGTCCTGCCTGGCTGCCCATCAAATGTTTGAAGTGCTGCCAGTTGATGGTTGCCAAGGGCAGGTTGTAGCTCAGGTTGCGCTCCAGAATATCCCGCAAAATCAGGGACTCCGGCTTTTCCAAGTAGTGTTCGGTAGTGACCTCTAGCTTGCCCTCGGTGTGCCCCAGCAGATGTGCGATGGTGGTTTCGGGTACACCCGACTTCTGAAGCCGTGTCGCGAAAGTGCGACGGAAGCTTTTAAAGTTGAAGCCACCGTTGAGGGCTACTGGGCAATGCTGTCCGATGAAGCCCGCTCCTGTCACAGGCCCGCAGAAGAAACGGCTCGCGGCACGTGAGTACAGATGCTTTTCGTCAAAGCGCAGTTCTGAAAAAAGCAGGGCATCCGGGCCTTCTGCCTGGCGCCGCTCCATCACGAAGTCTAGGAAACCCATTTCGATCAGCTTCGAGCAGACAGGAATCTCGCGCCTCGATGACGAATTTTTCAGAGACTTGTTGAAGCCGTTGTCGTTAATGCTAATCAGCGGCACGCCGTGAACATCGTGGAACACGTCGTGAACACGTAGCTGGCAAAGCTCGTTGAGCCTGGCTCCCGTGAAGATACCGAGTGGCATCAACCAGAAACAATAGCTGTGGGCATCGTGGCGTACATGGGCTATCGGTGTCCCAGGATCGTATGCCTGATAAGGCCAGCTATCGAAGAGACCAACGAGGTTGGAGTCCAGAAGCGCTTTCGTCTCTACCTGAGATTTAGTCTGGCAGCCATGTACTTTCACAGGCTCAGCAAGCAACTGATCGTTGACAGCTTCGTTGATCATTCTGTTGAAGAGCTGGAAATAGCCTTGCAGGTTGCCCCCTTGGCTCTGCGATGTGC
Organism: Ectopseudomonas oleovorans; assembly: GCF_029845265.1. NCBI lineage: Bacteria > Pseudomonadati > Pseudomonadota > Gammaproteobacteria > Pseudomonadales > Pseudomonadaceae > Ectopseudomonas > Ectopseudomonas oleovorans. The sequence goes on along the minus strand of NZ_JAOCLK010000002.1, from coordinate 152,619 downwards.
TGTTCTGCTTCAGGAGAGCAGGAAGCTGGTCCTTAAGAGTCTGAATATCCGCACTGCTGAGTTCACAAACTCGCCGCTCTGGATTTTCTGCAGTGAGAACGCGTTTGATCTTCTCCATGCGTGCTCGGAGCATGTACTCGTTCTTGGCGCTGTAGTCGTTCGAGCGCAAAAAGCGAGAGAGCACGGTATCTAGGTATTCACTCAAAAGGGGAGAGTAGTGATAACGGTTGAGCGCATTCACGACCAGTGACAGGTGCGGAATGGCTAGCTCAAGAGACTTTTCATGGCCAGGAGCGGCACTTATGAAAAGGCCATTGAAGAAAGGGATGGATAGATTGGGGGTACGATTTACATTCATGTTAGCCTCACTATGGGTGAGGTCTAAACATAATGCTGGTTATATATACAGTCAATACTCTCTATCGAATTTTCCATCTTGATAGATTTTATTGACAATTTGTCAATATCGAAAAGCCTTGCTAGCAAAGGGGAAATGTCAGATTTCCCCTTTCTCCGGCCTCAGAAATTATTTTTGGATAAATGACTTCCAATGCCGTTTTTCGGACCAACTTGAGCTCTTGAGGGAGGCTTTTCCTCTAGGCCGTCCTACCTTGAAGGAGCCTTGACGGTCTTTCAGAAGCAGGTATTGGGAGTAATGAATATGCTCAACGGGGACCTCGAAGTCGATCTTGTCGAGCTCTTCCTTGAGAACATAGCTCGGATAGCAATCTCCATAGCCACCCGTGGTGCTGCGGTCCGCGTGCCCGACTAGGGCCTTGCCGATCAGCATGTCGAGCTTCTGCCGACGGAATTGGTTGATGAACGTATGCCGCAGGCCGTGGAAAGTCAGCTCGTCATCGCCCAGCCCGCATTGACCCAGGTAACCTTGGTCTTCCTTGCTGGAGCCGATAAACCAGCGGCTTGCCACATGCCCAGGCGACAGATCGCCATACACGCGGATGTTGTCGAAAAGCTGGGCCGACAGATCTCCGTCATTCGCATCCAGGCGTTGCTGATGAAACTCTAAAAACCCAGCTTCAAGAATGGCTTTATGCAGCGGCACGAGGCGCTCGGAGTCCGCCGTTTTTAGCTGACGTGCACCAGAACTGCTGATGCTGATCACCCAGACACCAAGCTCCTCGCGGATATCCCCGAGGCGAAGTTGGCAAAGCTCACTCAAGCGAGCACCGGTATAGAGGCCGAGCAGTGGCAGCCAGAAGCGATAGTCATCCAGTCGCCAGCGCGGAGGTTCTTTGAGGGTATACGCGGGGCCATTAAGCAGTTGCTCAATCTGCCGGTGAGTGTAGGTGCGCTTGCGTGGTGAGGGGGCGCCTTTCGTGCTGAACACCAGGCCAGCGGCAAGGTTCTCTTTCAGATAACCCTGGTCGTGCGCATAGCCGACGACCGCCCGCGCTAGCTCAAAAAACTTCTTAGCTGTGCGCGCATTGATGGGCTCGTACTTGCCACCCTGGATGATTTGGCTCAAGGGCTGATAGCGTGTGGCCCGCAGGCGGTGGCGGTTTTTCGGATAGCTACGGAGCTGATCGCGCAGTGCGTTGAAGTCTGAACGGCTCAAAGAGTCGAGTGTCCTGTGACCACCAATGAGCTCGGCAAGTCCTTCGAGACGTGCATGCATCGTGATGCGTGTGCGCGGATTGCTCCAAGCCCCTTCGCGGATTTGGCGCTCTTCGAACTCATTGACGAGTGCAGCAAAGTTGAGCTGCTCAGGATTGCTCAAGCCCGCTGGAATCAAACGGTCATTACTTGCCGGGGTGTCAAACAGCGTGGCCAGTTTCGTTTTTTGTGCCTCGGGCAGAACGCTGCTCAGCGCACTGAGCAGTGCCAGGGTTCCGGGATCCTGGGGGACAGGAGGGGCGTCATTTGCAGCGACCAGCTCCGGAAGTGAAGTCATCGGTTCGGCTGGCGGGATTGGCCCTAGCGTCCGGCGAATCAGATCGCTGATTTCTTGCATTGCACGCTCATAAGCATCAGTCGAATTGTGCTCGACAAAGCTCTGCAGCAAGGCCTTATCGATCTGAATAAGCGTTGCTTGGATCATCAGCAACGCGACGATCGGCGAACTGGTCAGCAGTTCGATATTGATTTCAGACGGGCGCCGAGGGTTCGCTTTCAGGCGAGGGTGACTGAGCGGAATACGCAGAGAATAAAGCCCGCTTTCCTCCTGCACGATGAGGAAGCGGTTGCAGATTTCAAGCGAATCGATGTCCACGTGCTGTTGATTCAGCCAGAAGCCGACGGCGTACGCGGACTGGGGTAGGCTCGGCGGAATGTGCAGCAGATTCCGGCCCTGGTCCGGGCGCGCGAAGCACAGATATTCATAGAACGACATCAGAGAGACGAGAGGATGCCCGGGGGCGTAACGGATACCTGTGAGCGGCAGCGTCTCTAGAGCTGTGATGGCGTTGTAGATGTAGATCGCTGCGCTGTTTGCCACTGCGGGGTCGCGAGTACCGAGAGGCCAGTCGAAGCGCGTGAAGCCGATATTGAGGACTTTCGTTAGCTTCTGACTAGGGAACAGCGCGAAGTGTATTTCTCCGCCTGGCTCTTCAGTAAAGAGAACCGGGTGCTCTTGGCATTCCCTCATCAAACGCTCATAGCCCGGCGTGGGGTCAATGGATGCGAGCTTGCTGGGAGAGGGGCGAATACGCCACACCATCCGCGTGCTCTCCAAATTTTGCTGCACGAGGTGGTGTAGTTCTTCGAGCTCGAAGAGAACGTTATGCGAGGAGAATCGAACACGGTCCTCATTGGTTTTTTGCAGGAATTGCTTGAACCGCAGGTTCAGATGCGCAGCCAGGTTGCGAGCAAGCGCTTCGTCATAACCCAGAGACCAGCGGATTTGCGCTGGTAGCTGTGGGTTGAGCGCGAAATGCTTGGGAAAGGTGAGGTAGTACTGAAAGCCGGTTTTGGCTTGATAGACCAGGTGCTGAACACCGGTTTTGCTTTGACGCTTGGACATGATGGCATACCTATTTGGATTCACAGTTGGACTGTGTGAAATCCATTGCCATCAAATCGTGTCTGAAACCCGCGGTTTAGACGGGTTTCAGACTGTATTTGGTGGAGCCGGGGGGATTTGAACCCCCGTCCGCCAGTTCTCCACTGTCGGTACTACATGCTTAGCCGTGTCTATTGAGTTAACCCTCAGCCGCCCGACGGGCAGGGTGCATTGGGCGAGTTGTGTAAGTTTTAGCCACTTCGTCCACAACGTACTACGCGGCGATCCTGTTCTGCATGACAATCACTTCAGGTTTACAGGCATCCCCTAGTGATCGCTGGAGCCGAAGCTACCAGAAGGACTAGTCGCGCCGCTTACGCAGCGAGAGCGTAGCCCTCGTAGTTTTCGTCATTGGCAACTATAGAAAGTTGCAACAGTTGATTTACGACTTCTGTTACCAAGTCGGCATGCACCTCGAGCTTCGCTACCGGCGTCGAATCCTAATCGGCCCCAAAGCTTTGCGGTTACGGATAGGACATGAGTTTACGGCAAAGGTTCCTCTGCGTCGACTGCGGATTCCATCGCAGGGCGCTATGATGGCGCCCTGCGTCTGTCTGCGCTTGCCCCCGGAAGGAGCCTCAATGCCGAGTTCTAGCCGCTACCCTCTGCGTCAGTGGATATGGCGGGCGTTTGTGCAAAGTGCGCTCATACCGCTGATTCTGGTGGAGTCGGTGCTGATCGCGGTGTATCTGCTGAGCAATCAGGCGATTCGTGATGCGCAGATCGAACACTTGCAGGAAACGGCAGTCAAGGATCTGGCCAGTGCCGCGCAACGTGAAGGACAGATCATCGATGGGCGCCTGCGCTCCATCGAGTCGCTGGTGCAGGTTTATCGTGAGGCCGCGTACGAGGCGTTGCTCGATACGCGCTTCCAGGCCGATGAGCTCGAGCATCAGCGCCACGCAGTTACTGACAGTGGCGTGTTCTATACCCGCAGCGATGACGGGCGCGCAGCATCCTTCTATGCCAACAGTACGCCGCTGGCGCAACAGGATCACGCCAAGGCCATGCGGCTGTCGCAACTCGATCCGCTGATGCGTTCGATCCAGCAGGCCAGCCCGCTGGTAGCGGCGCTGTATTTCAATACCTGGGACAGCTACAACCGCATTTACCCCTGGTTCGATACGCCCGCGCAGTATCCCCATGACATGGTGATACCCGATTACAACTTCTATTACCTTGCTGACGCCAAGCACAACCCCGAACGCAAGGTGATGTGGACCGAGGTTTACCTCGACCCGGCAGGCCTGGGATGGATGATGTCGGCCATCGCCCCGGTGTATCGCGAGGACTTTCTCGAAGGCGTGGTCGGTCTCGACGTGACCGTGGGCCAGATACTGGGCGAGATTGCCGAACTCAACGTGCCTTGGCAGGGCTACGCGATGCTGGTCAGCCATGACCACAACATCATGGCGTTGCCGAAGGCAGGGGAGCTGGATTTTGGTCTGCGTGAGCTGACCCAGTACTCCTACGAAGAGGCCGTGCGCCGTGAAGTACTCAAGCCCGAGGACTTCAACCTGGCCAAGCGCGAGGGTATGGAGCCATTGCTTCAGGCGATGAACGAGGGCAATGGCAACGTGCAGGAAGTGCTGCTCGGCGGCCGCAAGCAACTGGTGGCCTGGAGCGAAATTCCGCAAACCGGCTGGCGCTTGCTGTTGGTGGTGGACGAGGAGCAGATCTTCCATGACACCAACCAGTTGGCCGAGCGTTACATGCAGATCGGCTATCTGCTGATTGCCGGCCTGGCAGCGTTCTATCTGCTGTTCTTCGCCCTGATGTGGCTGCGTTCGCGCAACCTCAGCAAGCAACTTGCCGAGCCCATCGATGGCATCGTCGACATGGCGACCAGCCTGGGGCAGGGCAAATATTTACCAGCCGTGCCGGACAGTCATATCGCCGAGGTCAGTCGCCTGGCTGACGCCGTGCAGCAGGCCGGCAAGCAACTCAAGGCCAGCGAGCATGAGCGGCAGGAGGCGCAAAGCATTCTGCAACTGGTGCTGGAGAGTACAACTGAAAGTCTCTGGCAGATCGATACCACCGACCTGACCATTGATCTCAGCGAGCGCTTCGTCCGGCGTTTTGGCCTGGGTGCGAATCACTTGACGCTTAGCGAGTTCAACCAGCGCGTACACCCCGATGATCTGGAACGTCTGCGTCACCTGCGCAAGCTATTCGCTGACAGTGGCGAAGAGTATTTCGACGCCGAGTACCGCTATCTCGATTGCCGCGGTGATTACCTCTGGCTGCTCAGCCGTGGCAAGGTCCTGGCGCGTGACGCGAGCGGCTGGCCGCTGCGTATTGCCGGTACGCACGTCGACATCACTCGGCTCAAACAAGTGCAGGAAGAACTGCGCCACGCCAGCCTTGAAGCGCTCGCGGCCAGCCAGGCCAAGAGTCGCTTTCTGTCGAGCATGAGTCACGAACTGCGCACGCCGCTCAACGCCATCCATGGCTTCGCCCAGTTGATCGAGATGGAGGTGCAGGACAAGCACGACGCCAAACTGGAGACCGATTACGCGCGCGAAATTGTCACCGCCAGTCGCCATCTCACTTCATTGGTAGACGACATTCTCGATCTGTCGAGCATCGAGAGCCGGCGTCAGCAGCTGCAGTTCCAGCCGATCGAAATCGGCGCGCTACTCAACGGTTGTGCCGAGCTGGTGCAGCCTGAAGTGCAGCAGAAACAGTTGCAACTGCAGGTGATGGAGGCAGCCAATCCGCCCTTGTTCGTACAGGGCGACCCGCGCCGGGTACGGCAGATTCTGCTCAACCTGCTGTCCAATGCGATCAAGTACAACAGCCCGCGCGGCATGATCCGCATGGGCTACGAGGTGCGTGCCGACTGTGTGCGGTTGTGGGTTGACGACACTGGACCGGGGCTTTCCAGCGAGCAGCAGGCGCAGCTGTTCCAGCCTTTTCAGCGTCTCGGCCGGGAAAGCTCGAATATTCCCGGTACTGGCATCGGGCTGGTGCTCTGCCGCGAGCTGGCCACGTTGATGGAAGGCGAAATCGGCGTGCGTAGCGAGCCTGGTGTCGGTAGTCGTTTCTGGCTCGACATCCCCAGTGCGGCCAGCCCTGATGTGTTCGGCGACGAGACTGCCGAGGTGCCGGCGCAGGCCGTGAAAAGTCTGGTGCAGGTGCTGTGCGTGGAGGATCATCCCGCCTGCATGAAGATCCTGCAGGCATCGTTGCGTGAGTTTGCCGAGGTCAGGGGCGTGAGTTCATGCCAGCGGGCACTGGCCGAATTGCAGGAAAGTGAGCCGGCACTGGTGTTGCTGGATATCGACCTGCCTGACGGCAATGGGCTGGATATTCTCGACGCCATGCGCGCTGAGCCGCGTTTGCGTGATGTGCCGGTGATGGTGATCAGCGCGGTGGCCGATGCACGGTTGTTCGAGGATGCCAAAGCGCGCGGCGCTTCGGCCTGCCTGAGCAAACCGGTGGATCTGCAGGAGGTGCGTCAGGTCGCGCTGGGCTTGCTGTACAGCGGTTATTGAGCAAGCCCAGCGTGATTCATTCGCTGGCGGCCAGCAGGTCGAGGGCTTCGCCCAGCACCTTGACCGACTCGGCATGATCGCCGGCCTTGTGCAGGGCTTCACCTTCGGCGCGCAGCTCCTGCACCTTGGCCAGCACCTCTGGGTCGGCAGGCGGATCGCTTTGCAACAATGCATCGATCTTGGCCATATCCTGCGGGCAATGCATGGCCCACAGTGGCAGGCTGATCAGGGTTGCGGCGAGAAACATGAGCGTGCGACGCATGGTGACTCTCCTGAAACGGGTGGCGGGAATTTCAGTATAGAAGCCTGTCGTCAGTGCATTGGTGTGTCAGTAGTGATACCAGCGCAGCTCCAGCTTCACTTCATTGACCGGGCTGGCCAGTTGGCTGAACTCGCGCTGGGCGCTCAGGCGCAGGCCGAGGTTGCGTGACATTTCCCACTGTTGGTTGAGCGACAGGCGCCGGCGCACTTCGCCGTTGTGGAAGTAGTCGCCGGCTGCCTCCAATGTCAGGTTACCCAACGGGTTGCGCCACAGCAGCCCGCTGTTGAAGCCCAGCGCCGGGGCGATCACGGCAGCGAAATCCTCGTTGTATTCCAGACGCGCGGTGCCGAGAGCGAAGCCGAGCAGGTCATCGTGCAACTGCCAGGTGGCACCGGCGCCGCCGCTGATATGGCCTACCAGCCGGGTGTCGCCATCTTCGCCGAGCACCCGCTCCAGGCCGCCGCCAACCTGCCAGGACAGCGGCTGCAGCAGGGCATTGCGCGGTGTCAGCGAGCGGATGTTGGCCAGGTCCAGGCGTTGCAGCTGCCAGTGGTTGTTCTCGTACTGACGCAGCTTGAGCTGGAAAATCTCGATCTGTGCGCCGAGCGGGAAGCCGTCCAGGTTGTCGTTGAGGTCGTGGTAGGCCATGCGCAAGCCGTACTCGGCAAAGGCGCGATCGTCGCGGCTGCCGCCAGCCAGTTGCCAGGTGCGCGACTCATGGCCTTCCTCTGGTAGCGGCGGACGCTCGACCTGCAAAGGCGGTGGCGGGTTACGGTTGATCGCACCGAGCAACTGGAAGCTGCGCTGAGCATTGCTGCTGCGTTCTTCATCGTTGGCGTGGTAGCGCACCAGGCGGAAGGCGGCGTCCTGGATCAGCGCGCGGCGTTCGGTGGGCAGGGCGAGAAAGTCGCTGTCATCAAGCAGCGCCGGGTCTTGGCTCAGGCGCAGTACCCAGGTTTTCTCGTCGCTATTAAGCGGTTCCGCGCGCGCCAGCAGTTCGCGCTCGCGGGAGGGGCGATAGTCGATGCGCTCGATCAGCCCAGCATCCTTGACCGCACGCACGGTATCGGTGGGGATGGCGGTGAGCGGGAAATGCTCGGTCAGCTCGATGCCGGGGCGGGCGATTTCCAGTAGCTCCAGCAGGCGGTAGGAGCAGTTCTCGTCGAAGAAGAAGTAGTCGAAGCGGATCTGCTTGAGCTCCCAGACGTGTTCGACCATGCGCGCGGTTTCTTCTGCCGTCAGGTTCAGCCGGTATTCCCACAGGTCGCGGTTTTCCAGGCGGTTGTACTCGCTGAGTTTCTCGCGATACGGCACCAGGGCGAACAGGCCGGGGTAGCCGCCCATCAGGCCACGCCAGGCATAGAGAATGCTGTTGTCGTCGCCTTCGATGAAGGCGCCGAAGTTCAGCGCGTAGCTCAGCAGCGCGGTGTTGTGGCTGTCGATATCCGGTTGATCGATGCGCAGCAGGGTATGGCCGAACATCGACGAGGGGCTGTTCAGGTAGGCCGCTGGGAACACCAGCACCGTGCTGTGCGGATTGACGTCGGCGATCCAGTTTCGGTATTCGGCGCAGTCGGGGCTGGGCAGGTCATCGAGTTGCAATTGCGCCTTGAGCCAGCGGGTACGCGCCGGGTAGACGCATTGTGGGTGACGGTCGCCCAGTTCAGCGGGTTGGTACAGGGCCTTCAGGGTCGCCTGCAGTTCGGCTGCAGGGTTGCTGTCGCCATCTTCTGCGAGAAAGAAATCGTCGTCGTCGACATAGCTGCGCCAGCCGCCGAGCTTGCCGGTCTCGTAGTGGCCGAGGGCGATCCAGTAGGGGTCGTTGGCCAGTTGTTCGAGCGTGGCGGCATGCAGGGGAGGACTGAGGCTCAGGGCAAGGACGGCGAATATCCGTTTCAAGATCGCTGTTCTTCTGGTCATGGCGATGGCCGAGCTTTGGCCAGGCTGTCGATTGGTGTCAAGGCAGTCGAACAAGACATTTCGCGCAAGTGCTGACCGGCGTCAGTCATTGGCGTTGCGTGGTGCATCACACTGAAGCTTCTTTCCTACGCGAGGAGATTGCTCATGGCTCACCGTGATGTGTTGGACGCTCTACTGCATGATTACACGACCCGTGCGGAGGCGATTCGGCGCGATCTGGCGCGCAGCCACTCGGCGGATTTCGCCGAACAGGCGCAGCAGCGGCAGAACGATGAGGTGCTCGAAGCCCTGCTGGCCGAGGCCGAGCAGGGATTGCTGCTGGTGCACCAGGCGCAGCTGCGCCTGGCCGAGGGGCGTTATGGCGAGTGCCTGTGCTGCGGCGAAGCAATCGAGGCGGCGCGTCTGGCCGCGCTGCCGGTGGCCGAATACTGCCTGCGTTGTGCCGAAGATAGGGAGGGTCACAGCAACCAGGCGGCCAGGCTGAAGTAGAACAGCAAGGTGCACAGGTCGGTCACTGCCAGGGTCACCGGCCCTGCTGCGATCTTCGGGTCGAGCCTCAGGGCGTGCAGCAGCGTTGGTACGCTGAGGCCGAGCAGGCAGGCAGCGCCGAGCGACAGCAGGATGCTGCAGCCGATGATCAGTCCGGTCCAGGCCTCGCCGCGCCAGAGCCAGACGATCATCGCCACCAGACTGCCGCAGGTGCTGCCGAGCAGCAGCGCGGTCGGCAGTTCATGACGCAGGCTGCGCAGGTACTAGCTCAGATTGGGGCGGACGCTGCGCAGCGCCTGGATGGTCACCGACATTGATTGCATGCTCACGCTCTCGCCCAGGCCCAGCACCAGGGTAAGGAAGAAAGCGAGGACGATGCTCTTGGCCAGGGTCAGTTCGTAGAGGCTGGCCAGCAGGGCGCAGAGGGTGCCGCTGGCGATGGTCGCCAGCAGCCAAGGCACGCGCAGGCGAAAGGCCCAGAATGGCGAGGCGTTGCCAACCTGGGTAACGTGAAAACCAAGGGTTTCGAACAGCGCATCGGCTTGGTTGCGCTGACGCAGGCCGTAGCTTTCCTCAATGCAGGTGATCGGTTCTGGGCATGGCGGCTTTCGCGTGAAGGGCGGTGGTGGGCAGCTTATTACGCGCTCGGATTTTTCATCCTGAGCTGAATCAAGCCTTGATCCCTTTCGCGCCACAGGCCCAGAATCACCCCATGTTTTGCGGAAACTTCCGCCCGCTATAAGGATCGCCAATGTCCAAGCGTAGCCTCGATGCTTTGCGCCTTGCCCCCGACTCACTGACCCGCCCCTTCGCCCCCGAGCAGTTCAACTTCAGCAGTACCGATGATCTCGAACCCTTCCGCGGCGTACTGGGCCAGGCCCGCGCGGTCGAGGCCCTGCAGTTCGGCGTGGCCATGCCGCGTCCTGGCTACAACGTGTTCGTCATGGGCGAGCCGGGTACCGGACGCTTCTCCTTCGTGCAGCGCTACCTCAAGGCCGAAGCCAAGCGCATGGAGACGCCGGCCGACCGGGTCTACGTCAATCATTTCGACGAGCCGCGCGAGCCGCGCGCGCTGGAGCTGCCAGCCGGCACCGCGAGTGCTTTCATCGCCGATATCAACCAGTTGATCGACAATCTGCTGGCCACCTTCCCGGCGGTGTTCGAAACGCCGACCTATCAGCAGAAGAAAAGCGCCATCGATCGCAGCTTCAACAAGCGCTACGACCAGGCGCTGGATGTGATCGAGAAGCTGTCGCTGGAGAAGGGCGTGGCCCTGTACCGCGACAGCACCAATATCGCCTTTACCCCGATGGCCGACGGCAAGGCGCTGGATGAAGCCGAGTTCGCTCAGTTGCCGGAAGCCGAGCGCGAGCGCTTCCACTCCGATATTGCCGCGCTGGAAGAGCGCCTCAACGAGGAGCTGGCCAGCCTGCCGCAGTGGAAGCGCGAGTCGAGCAACCTGCTGCGCCAGCTCAATGAAGAGACCATCACTGTCGCGTTGCAGCCCTTGCTGGCGCCATTGTCGCAGAAATACGCGGAAAACGCCGGCGTTTGCGCCTATCTGCAGGCCATGCAGATCAACCTGCTGAAAACCGCCGTCGAGCAACTGGTGGATGTCGACAAGGCCGACCCGCAGCTGCGCAAGCTGCTGGAGGAAATGTACTGCCCGAGCCTGGTGGTTGGTCACCACGCCAACGGCGGTGCACCGGTGGTGTTCGAGTCGCACCCGACTTACGACAACCTGTTCGGCCGCATCGAGTACAGCTCCGATCAGGGCGCGCTGTACACCAGCTACCGTCAGCTGCGCCCCGGCGCGTTGCACCGCGCCAACGGTGGCTACCTGGTGGTCGAGGCGGAAAAACTGCTCAGTGAGCCCTTCGTCTGGGAGGCGCTAAAGCGCGCCCTGCATTCACGCCAGTTGAAGATGGAGTCGCCGCTGGGCGACCTCGGCCGCATCGCGACCGTCACCCTCAACCCGCAGGTCATTCCGCTGCAGCTGAAAGTCATCATCATCGGCTCGCGTCAGCTCTATTACGCGCTGCAGGACGCCGATCCGGACTTCCAGGAGATGTTCCGCGTACTGGTCGATTTCGACGAGGACATCCCGCTCGCCGAAGAAAGTCTTGAGCAATTCGCGCAACTGATGAAAACGCGTACCTCGGAAGAGGGCATGGCGCCCTTGACCGGCGCTGCGGTGGCGCGCCTGGCTACTCACAGCGCGCGTCTGGCCGAGCACCAGGGTCGCCTGTCAGCGCGTATCGGTGACCTGTTCCAGCTGGTCAGCGAGGCCGACTTCATTCGCCAGCTTGCCGGGGAAAGCATCACCGACGTCGGCCATATCGAGCGCGCGCTCAAGGCCAAGGCCACCCGCACCGGACGCGTGTCGGCGCGGATCATCGACGACATGCTGGCCGGCATCATTCTCATCGACACCTGCGGTGCCGCCGTCGGCAAGTGCAACGGCCTGACCGTGCTGGAGGTCGGCGACTCGGCCTTCGGTGTGCCGGCGCGGATTTCCGCCACCGTCTATCCGGGCGGTAGCGGCATCGTCGACATCGAGCGTGAGGTCAGCCTTGGTCAGCCAATTCATTCCAAGGGCGTGATGATCCTCACCGGGTTCCTCGGCAGCCGCTACGCCCAGGAATTTCCGCTGGAGATTTCCGCCAGTATCGCCCTGGAACAGTCCTACGGTTACGTCGACGGCGATAGCGCCTCGCTCGGCGAGGTGTGCACGCTGATCTCGGCGTTGTCGCGCACCCCGCTCAAGCAGTGCTTCGCCATCACCGGGTCGATCAACCAGTTCGGCGAGGTGCAGGCGGTCGGCGGCGTCAACGAGAAGATCGAAGGCTTCTTCCGCCTGTGCGAGGCGCGTGGCCTAACTGGCGAGCAGGGGGTGATCATCCCGCACTCCAACGTCGCCAACTTGATGCTCGATGAGCGTGTGCTGCAGGCGGTGCGTGCCGGCCAGTTCAACGTCTATGCCGTGCGCCATGTCGACGAGGCATTGAGCTTGCTGGTCGGCGAGGCGGCCGGGCACCCGGACGAAAAGGGTCGCTTCCCCAAAGGCAGCGTCAACGCCCGTGTGGTCGAGCGTTTGCGCGATATCGCCGAGATCGGGCTGGAAGAAGCGCTCAAGCCGGCCGACGCGGACAAGGCGAAAGCCGAAGCCGAGGCGGCAGCGGCGAAACCGGCCAAGGCGCCACGGCGCAAGAAAGGCGAGGGCGAAGGCGCAGCGAGCTGATCATATCTTGCACGATTGTCCCGGATTGCCCGGGACAGGCGCGCAGGCGTTCTTGCTCACGCCTCATACACAGAGTTATCCACAGATTGCATGGATAACTTTGGCCTTCACAGTGCGATCGTTCGGGGTGTAGGCTGGAGCCTGGATTCCGCGAGGGTCGCCGCCATGCCGCGCAGCCTCTGTCTCACCCGTCAATGCCTGGGCCTGGTCACTCGCATCGAATGCGTGATCAGGCCACTGGCAGGAGACAACGGACGTTGGACACTGCTTTGCGCCGCCGGTATGTCGGGGGCGCAGCCTTCCGCGATCAAGGCGCAGGGCCCGTTCTATGGGCCCTCTGTCGCTGAAGGGGTGCTTACGGCGATTGCCGAGAGCCTAGTCCTGCAAGGCTACGTAGAATGCTACGAACCGCCGATCTGGTGTCTGCACTTGCAGGCCGAGTTGCGTCGTGTCAACGGCGAACGCCACAGCCATGGCGGTGTATTTCAGCCGCAGCCCGAGACTGACGGGCAGAGCTGAAACGCCTGAAACAAGGCGCGCCAGGGCCAGCTGGGCGAGACAGCAGGGCTGTGGTTATCCACAGTGCGTTGGGCATCTTCTGCTGATGCTGGGCGATGGGTATACTCGCCGCGATTTTCCCCTTCTTCAGTGAGTCCTCCATGGAACGCTTCATCGAAAATGCCATGTATGCATCGCGCTGGTTGCTGGCGCCGATCTACTTCGGTCTTTCTCTCGCTGTGCTCGCCTTGTCGGTCAAGTTCTTCCAAGAGCTTTATCACATCCTGCCGCAGATCTTTTCCCTGGCCGAAGCCGACGTGATCCTCAAACTCCTGTCGCTGATCGACATGGCGCTGGTCGGTGGGCTCCTGGTGATGGTGATGCTGTCCGGCTACGAGAACTTCGTTTCACGCCTGGATATTCACGAAGGCACCGAGAAGCTCAGCTGGCTTGGCAAGATGGACTCCAGCTCGCTGAAGATGAAAGTGGCGGCGTCCATCGTGGCGATTTCCTCCATCCACCTGCTCAAGGTGTTCATGGATGCGAAAAACTACGATCTGGAGTACCTGAAATGGTACGTGATCATTCACCTGACCTTCGTTGGCTCGGCCTTCGCCATGGGCTATCTGGACAAGGTCACCAAGCACGACTGACTTGGACTGATCGGAAGCCGCTTAACAACCGCCCGTCCGAACGTGACGGGCGTTTTGCTTTCTGGGCTTGAGCTTTTTCTTTGTTATACAAGAATTGTTTTTGTATAAGTTCTTGTATAGTCAAGGCCGGAGGCAAGCCTGATGAACCTGAATGATCTGTCCACCCACGCCCAAGCCGGGCGCGTCGACGAACTCAATCTGATCTCCCTAGAAGGTGGCATTTATCTGCTCGAAGCGCGGATGGAAGGACGTGCCCACCCGATTCTTACCGACCAGGGCAGTACGCTTAACCTGCGTTCGGTAGAACATGCGCGTGACGTGCTGCAGGAAATGCCGGCGCTGCCGTTCTTCCTGGTGCACAGCTCGGTACATGACGAGATGTGCGGCATGCCATCGGCTGACAATAGCCTGCGCGTACCCATCGCCTTCCGTTCTGGCTGGTGACGGCGACGTTCGCTGCAGCCGCCACGCTGCAGGGCAGGGCCCTGGCAGTTGTGGAGGTGAAGACCACGGGCGTGCATCCAGCGCGCGATGCCATCTGGGAGCTGGCGATCATTCAGGTCGATGCTGAGGGGTGTGTCGCAGAGCGCTTGCACTGGTTGTTCGAGCCATGCGTCGCGTTGCCCCCGCAGTTGCTCAGTCTAAGTGGATTACACCCTCTGGAATTAAGTGGCCAGCCACGCATCGACAGCGAAGCGCGAGCGATAGCCGATGCCATTCGCGGCCGCGTGCTGATGGGCCATAACTTGCGCTTCAGCCTGGCGTTCTTGCGCCGAGTGCTGCCTGACTGGAAGACGCTGCGTCCGCCGCAGTTGTGCACCCTGCGCTTGGCCAGAGCGACGTTGCCGCAGTTGGCGAGCGCCGGCTTCGATGCGCTTTGTGCACATTTTGGCATTACGCGTTTCTTCCGCGATCGCGCCGTGCCGGATGCCGAGGCCGTGTTGACGCTGGCTCAGCACCTGCTGCAGGAGGTCGCGCCTACGACTCTCGGGCAGCAACTGCGCAGTGCGGCGCGGCCCCCGTTGCTGGCCGCAGAGCGTTTCGCCCAGTTGCCGGAGCGTCCGGGGGTTTATTACTTCCTGGGTGATGGCGGTGCGCAACTGTATGTGGGCAAGAGCCGTAATTTGCGCCGCCGGGTGATGTCGCATTTTCAGAACGATCACCGCGACCGTCGCAGCCTGCAGATGGTGCAGCAGATCCGCGACGTGCAGCTGGCTATCACCGCCGGTGAGCTGGGCGCGCTGCTGTTCGAGTCCGCCGAGATCAAGCGTCTGCAACCCTTGTACAACCGTCGACTGCGCAAACAGCGCGAGCTGTTGACCTGGGCGCTGACGGGCGAGCCTGGTGAGCTGCACATCGAACTGCTGCAGCACCATGCATTGAGGCCCGGGCTCAGGCATGTTGGGCTGTTCCGCTCGCGTCATCAGGCGCGCCAGTGGCTACTGGAGCAGGCGCGCGAGCGGCGTCTGTGTCTGCGCGTGCTGGGGCTGGAGGAGGGCGAGGGAGCCTGCTTCGCCTATCAACTGGGGCACTGCGCGGGCGCCTGCTGTGGTGAGGAACCGCGCTCGGCCCATGACAGGCGGCTGCTTGCCGGTGCCGAGCGCCTGCAGACCCAGGCCTGGCCCTGGAACGGGCCGGTCGCGCTGGTCGAGCGCGACGAGCAGCACGGCCTCACTCAGTGGCACGTGCTCGATCAATGGCGTCATCTCGGTACGGTCGATCAACTCGATCATGCCCAGCCGCTGCTGGCCGCGCGTCGTGGCGGTTTCAATCTCGATACCTATCACATCCTGCTCGGCCATCTGCGCCGCCACCCGAATATGGAGATCGTGCCGCTGTGAGTGCGCGCCGTCTGATTCTGATCCTGGGTGACCAGCTTACCCATGGCCTCGGTGCATTGAAGGACATCGACCGCGAGCACGACTACGTGCTGCTGGCCGAAGTGATGGAGGAGGCCAGTCATGTGCCGCATCACCCGAAGAAGATCGCCCTGATCTTCAGCGCCATGCGCCATTTCGCCGAAGCCTTACGTGAGCAGGGCCAGCAGGTGCATTACGTGGCCTTGGACGATCCGGACAACACGGGCTCGTTGCCGGGCGAGCTGCTGCGCTGGACGCAACGGCTCGACCCTGCCGAGGTGCATCTGACCGAGTGCGGCGACTGGCGCCTGGAGCAGGCGCTGCGTCATTGTGGCGTGCCGATCCACTGGCATCAGGACAGCCGCTTTCTCTGCAGCCGCGATGCGTTCGCTGCCTGGGCCAAGGGGCGCAAGCAGTTGCGCATGGAGTTCTTCTACCGTGAGATGCGCCGCGACAGCGGGCTGCTACTCAACCCTGACGGCACACCGGAGGGCGGTGCCTGGAACTTCGATGCGGACAACCGCAAGGCATTGCCTAAAGGCGTGCGTCCACCCGCGCCGCTGAGTATCGAGCCGGATGCCATCACCCGTGATGTACTGGCGCTGGTCGAGCGGCGCTTCACCAGCCATTACGGCAGCCTGGAGGGTTTTGATTATCCGGTCACGGCCGAGCAGGCCGAACGTCTCTGGCAGTATTTTCTGGCCCAGGGCCTGGCAGACTTCGGTGATTACCAGGACGCCATGGCCGATGGTGAGCCCTTTCTTTTCCACTCGCGGATCAGCGCTGCGCTGAACATCGGCTTGCTCGATCTGCGGCGGATCTGCGCCGAGGTCGAGGCCGCCTATCGTGCCGGCGACGTGCCGCTGAACGCCGCCGAAGGTTTCATCCGCCAGTTGATCGGCTGGCGCGAATACGTGCGCGGCATCTACTGGCTAGGTATGCCGGAGTACGCCGAGGGCAATCGCTTTGGCAACTCACGAGCGCTGCCCGAGTTCTACTGGACCGGCAAGACGCGGATGAACTGCATGCGTCAGGCCATCGGCCAGACTCTGGAGCATGCCTACGCGCACCATATCCAGCGGCTGATGGTCACCGGTAACTTCGCCTTGCTCGCTGGCATCGCGCCCAAAGCCATCTGCGACTGGTACCTGGCCGTGTACATGGACGCCTTCGACTGGGTGGAGCTGCCCAACACCCTGGGCATGGTGATGCATGCCGACGGTGGCTACCTCGGCTCCAAGCCTTATTGCGCCAGTGGTCAGTACATCAAACGCATGTCCAACCATTGCCAGGGCTGCAGCTACAAGGTGAGCGAGAGCACCGGCGAATCGGCCTGCCCGTTCAACGCGCTGTACTGGCATTTTCTGATGCGCCACCGCGAGCCTCTGGAACGCAACCCGCGCATTGGCATGGTCTACCGCAACCTGGCGCGCATGACCGAGGCCAAGCAGCAGGCGCTGTGGGACTGGGGCGAGCGCCTGCTGGCCAAGCTCGATGCCGGGGAGATGCTGTGAAGAAAAGCGAGTTGCCGGTGAAGACCTGCGCGGTCTGCGGCCTGCCGTTCAGCTGGCGCAAGAAGTGGGCGCGCTGCTGGGACGAGGTGCGCTACTGCTCCGAGCGCTGTCGGCGTTCGCGTTGAGCGGGTGCCCGGAGTAACCTCCGGGCACCCGCTGCGATGGCTCAGACCTGAAAGCGCGCGACCATGCCCTGCATGTTGGCGGCCAGGCTCGACAGCGCGCGGCTGGCGGTGCTGGTCTGTTCCGAACCAGCCGAGTTCTGCAGCGACAGGTCGCGAATGTTGATCAGGTTGCGATCCACTTCGCGGGCCACGTGGGCCTGCTGTTCGGTGGCACTGGCGATCACCAGGTTGCGGTCGCCGATCTCGGCAATCGACTGAATGATCTGATCCAGCGCGACTCCCGCGCCCTCGGCGATGTCCAGCGTCTGCTTGGCTAGCCCGTTGCTCGATTCCATGGCGCGCACCGCCTGTTCGGTGTCACCTTGCACGGTACTGATCATGGTCTCGATCTCGCGGGTGGATTGCCCGGTCTTGTGCGCCAGGGCGCGCACTTCATCGGCAACCACGGCAAAACCGCGACCCGCTTCGCCTGCACGTGCAGCCTCGATGGCGGCGTTGAGGGCAAGCAGGTTGGTCTGTTCGGCGATGCTGCGAATCACGTCGAGTACCTGGCTGATGCCACGGATCTTGCCGGCCAGTTGGCCGAAGTTGCTCGAGGTCGAATCGACATCGGCGGCCAGTTGGTTGATCGACGACAGCGTCTGAGTGATGCGCTCGCTGCCCTGGCGGGCAATGCGCCCGGATTCGCTGGAGCTTTCCGAGGCACTGGCGGCGTTACGCGCCACCTCATCCACGGCGCTGCTCATTTCGGTGACGGCGGTGGCGGCCTGGTCGATCTCCAGGCTTTGCTGGTGCAGGTTGCGCGCGGTGCCATCGGTGACGGCACTCAGTTGTTCAGCGGCCGATGCCAGTTGATTGGAGGCGTCGGCGATCTGTTCGATGGTGCCGCGCAGATTGCCCTGCATGCTCTTGAGCGCCTGCAACAGCTTGGCCGGCTCGTCATTGCCCTGGGTGTCGATATTCAGGGTCAGATTGCCGCTGGCCACCGAGTCCGCCACCTGTACCGCGTCGGCCAATGGCTTGACGATGCTGCGAGTCAGCAGCGCGGCGAGTATCACCGTGGCAATGGCCGACAATGCCATGACCAGCAACGTGCCCCGGGTGGCCTGGGTGTAGACCTGATCGGAGGCCTTGGCCGCAGCCGAGGCACCATCGCGGTTGTGCATGATCAGCTCATTGAGCGCCTTGATCATCACGTCGGCTTGCGGGTTCAGGCTGTTGTAGAGCAAGGCCAGTGCGGCCGGCCGGTCATTGTTGGCCAGGTGCTGGACAAGCTGGGTACGGGTCGCAAGGTAGGTGTTCTCGTAGCGCTTGAAGTCATCGTAATGCGCCTGTTCTTCCGCGGAGCTGATCAGCCCCTCGTAACGTTGCTGAACGCGCTCCAGGTCACTGAGCAGGCTCTGCGCGAGCGTGGTGCTCTCCTGCAATTGCAGGGGCGTCTCACTGAGCAGCATGCGCAAGGTGGCGGCGCGCAGGCGCAGGACGTCCTGAGACAGGTCGCCCAGGGTATTGATGCTGGGGACCCAGTTGTCGTCTACCTCATTAGAGCGGTCATGCATGCTGCTCATCTGCAGCAGCGAGAAGCCGCCGAGGGCGAAAACCAGCAATGCGATCAAGCCAAATCCTATTGCAGCACGAGGGGCTATGGAGATGGATCTGAAGTTCATGGTGGCAGTACTCAAAGATTTAAGAGATGACTAGCGGGCTGAGGCGTTACATGTCGTTATCAAGATCCATCAGTCTCCTTGCGGGCAATCGCTGAGGTCGTGCTGGAGCGTCTCGATCTGCTCATAGAGGCTCTCCACCAGCGAGACCAACTCTGGGTCGAAATGCTTGCCGGACTGTTCACGAATAAACGCCTGGGCTTTTTCGATGGGCCAGGGCGCCTTGTATGGGCGTGGCATGCGCAAGGCGTCGTAGACGTCGCAGATGGCGACGATGCGTCCGGACAGAGGAATCTGTTCGCCACGCAGCCCACTCGGGTAGCCGCTGCCATCCCATTTCTCGTGGTGGGTCAGGGCGATTTCTGCCGCCAGCGTGGTCAGCTCGGAGGCGTGCTGGTCGGTCAGAATGGCGTGGCCGATGGCGGGGTGCTCCTGCATCTGCCGGTGTTCATCATCGGTCAGAGCGCCGGGTTTGAGCAGGATATGGTCGGCGATGCCGATCTTGCCGACATCGTGCATCGGCGCCGCCTGACGAATCAGCTCGACCCAGTCGGCGCTCATGCCATAGGCCTCGGCAATCAACGCGGCTGACTCACCGATACGCACGATATGGTTGCCAGTCTCACTGTCTCTGTAGGCCGATGCTCGGCACAGCGTGCGTACCAACGCCGAATAGCTCTGGCTCAATTGTGCAGTGCGCTCGCGCACGCGTTGTTCCAGGGTCGTGTTGGCTTCGTACAGGGCCAGGCTGGCCTGGCTCAGTTGCAGGTTGCTGCGCACTCGCAGGATCACCTCGGGCAGGTCGACGGGTTTGCTCAGATAATCGTTGGCGCCCAGTTCCAGGCCGGTGCGGCGGCTGGCCGCGTCGTTCAGCGCGGTGATGATGATGATCGGGTTGCTGCTGCGATCACGGTCGGCCAGCGCGCGGAGAATGTCGAAGCCGTTCGGCGCCGGCATGTCCAGATCGAGCAGCAGCAGGCTCCAGGGGTTGTGCTGCAACCAGTCCAGCGCGGCGGCCGAATCGGAGAAACTGATGGTGTCGCGCAGGCCAAAGGCCCGGAGGCTGGACTCCAGCAGGCGACTGTTGGCGATCACATCATCGACGATGACCACGCGTGATTGTCGAAAGTCCTTAGACAGCATCGTTAGCCTCCTTACCGGTCAGGTCGCAGACCAGTTGGTGTAGTTCATCAGGATCGATGGGCACGCCGAGCAAGGCGCTGGCACCCAGGCCGACCAGTTCCTGCAACTGATCTTCACGGCTTAGCAGAATCACCGGCAGGTCCGCCAACTCGGCGCTCTGGTGCAGGGCGCGGAGCAGGTCGCGGCCGTCCAGGCCATTCAGCTCGACGCTGAGCAGCAGCAGATCAGGACGTCTGCTGTGCAGCGCCGCCAGCAGTTGCTGGCCATCCTCGAACTGCTGCAGATCGATATCGGCCAGCGCCTGGCTGACGATTTCACGGTTCGTGCGGTCTAGGTCGCCGTGATAGACGCATGCCTGGTGCGACGTCGATTCAACTGCTTCAGCTTGTACCGGGGTGACGTGGCGCGGCAGGTCGATCCAGAACTGGCTGCCCTTGTTCGGCTCGCTGTGCAGGCCCATCTCGCCATTCATCAGCGCTGCATATTCCTTGCACAACGATAGGCCAATTCCGGTGCCCTGGATGGCGCCGTTCTCCTGGCCCAGGCGCTGAAAGGGTTCGAACAGCAGCGGTTGCAACTCACTGGCGATACCCATGCCGGTGTCGCTGACCATCAGCCGTACACGGTCATCATGTTTGGTGCAGCTCAGGCTGATACTGCCGGACGGGGTGTACTTGATGGCGTTGGACAGCAGGTTGAGCAGCACCTGGCGCAGGCGCCGCTGGTCCGCCAGTACCGGCACGGCTGTTTCCGGCAGCGTCAGCTTGAGTTCCAGGCCATGGGCTTCGACTTCCGGTGCGACCAGGTCGGCGCACTCGTTCATCAGGGCGACGGCGTCGACCTTGGTCATGTCCAGGCGTGGCTGGTCGCTCTGCAGGCTCGACCAGTCGAGGATATCGCCCACCAACTGGTTGAGGTGGCGGCTGGCGAGCAGGATTTCTTCCAGGTAGTCGGTGTCCTGCTTGTCCGGCTGAGCCTGTTGCATGCGCATCAATTGCGCGAAGCCCTGGATGGCGTTGAGCGGGGTGCGCAGCTCATGGCTCATGCTGGAGATGAACTGGCTCTTGGCGCGGCTGGCTTCCTGGGCCTCGTGGCTGGCGCGCTGAAGCTGGGTGGCGCTGCGTTCCAGGCGCTGGCCCATGGATTCGACGTCATCGATGATCGCCTCAAGTTCGGTGATGGTGGTCGCCGGGCGCTTGGGCTTCCAGTTGCCCTGGCCGATTTCGCGGAGCATGGCGACGATGCCGCCGATGGGTTTGCGCAGGCGCTCGGTCAGTTCGCGGGCACGGCCCCACATGAAGGCGAAGAACACCAGGTAGAACAACACCAGGCCGCCGATCAGCAGGTAGCCGATGTTGCGGTAGTGGCTGGCCAGTGCGTTGGTCTGGCTGAACACTTCGGCCTCGTCGACGACGGTGAGCATGTGCCAGTCGGTAGCCGGGATCGTGGCCCAGGCGACCAAGTGCGGACGGCCGTTGAGTCGGACCGAGAGTACGCCTTTGTCCTGCTGTGCGATGGCTTTGGCGAGGTCTTCGGTATCGGCACGTTTGCCCAGGTTGAAGTCTTCAGGCTTGAACAGCTCCGAACTGATGGCTTCGTCGTAGGAGTGAGTGGTTAGCTCGTCCAGGCTGAAGTCGTCTTCGCCTGCGGGAGGCAGTGCCATGATGTTCATCTGCTTGCTGACGATCACGCCATAACCATTCCAGGGCACGTCGAGGCTCTGAATGTGTTCGAGCAGCTTGCCGACGGTGATGTCCAGGCCCACCACACCTTCGAGAAAGTCCCCACGCAGCACGGGGGCAACGGCAGAAAGCATCCAGCCCTGGCCAGCCGGGTCGAGGTAGACGTCGGTCCAGGCGACCTTGCGTTCGGGGTTGTGCTTGGCGTCTGCCAGGTAATAGAAGTTGTAGTCGGGTATCACCATGTCGTGGGGATACTGCGAAGGTGTGTCGAACCATGGAAAGATGCGGTTGTAGCTGTCCCAGCTGTTGAAATAGATGCTGGCTACCAGCGGGTTTTGCCGCACGGTTTCACGCATCAGCGGGTCGAGGGTGGCCAAGCGCGCTACCTTGTCCAGATCCTGCTTATCCAGGGGCGTGACGTTGGAGTAGAAGGAGGCCGCGCCACCGTCATCGCGTGGGCTGTAACGTACGCCGCTGGGCGTCACGGCCAGTTCTGCCGGCGCACTCGGCTGGCTGTTGTCCAATGCTTGCTGGGTCAGGGAGGCATAGGTGCTGGTGAGGCGCGCGATGTGGCCCAGCTCGCTTTCGACCCGATGCGCTTCCTGGCTGGCGGCCGCTTGCAGGTCGCTCAGGGTTGTCTCGCGCAGATGGGATATCTGCGCATCGCGGATCGATGCGTTGCTGATCAGGTAGACGCTGATCAGTACCGTCTCCACCAGAATCAGCGGAATCAATGCCGTCTGTACGAAAGCGCGCCATATCCATGTCCGAAGACTGACTTGAGAGCCGCTTTGCATGACGCACGCTCCTGAGGGGCGAACGAATGATGTCGATATGATATCTGGGCTTTTCTTAAGTAAGGCTTAGCTAAAGGTAGTCGTGTTTGCGCCAGATCAAGGGATTGATCTCTGCCCTTTGCAGGCAGATGGACGGTAGGGCTGGTGTCCGATGACATGGGGTTCTGTGCTAGTCTGGCCGACCTTTTTTCACAGCCCAAAGCGGAGCCTTTCATGTCCGAATTCAACTTCAGCCCCGACCTGTCCTCCGATGAAGGTCGCGTCAGTTACGGCATCGGTCGTCAACTCGGTGGTCAGCTGCGTGACAACCCGCCGCCCGGGGTCGATCTGAACGCCATTCTCGCCGGTCTGACCGACGCGTTCAGCGGCCAGGCCAGTCGTGTTTCCGAAGCCGAGCTGGGCGCCAGCTTCAAGGTCATCCGCGAGATCATGCAGGCCGAAGCTGCCGCCAAGGCCGAAGCCGCTGCCGGTGAAGGCCGTGCCTACCTGGCCGAGAACGCCAAGCGCGAGGGCGTGACCGTGTTGGCCTCCGGCCTGCAGTATGAAGTGCTGGTCGCGGGCGAGGGCGCCAAGCCGTCGGCTGAGGATCAGGTGCGTACCCACTACCATGGCACCCTGATCGACGGCACCGTGTTCGACAGCTCCTACGAGCGCGGCCAGCCGGCTGAATTCCCGGTCGGTGGTGTGATTCCGGGTTGGGTCGAGGCCCTGCAACTGATGGGCACCGGCAGCAAATGGCGCCTGCACGTACCGAGCGAGCTGGCCTACGGCGCTCAGGGCGTCGGCAGCATCCCGCCGCACAGTGTGCTGGTATTCGATGTCGAGCTGCTGGATATTCTGTAAGAACCGCCAACGGCCTGCTGCGCGTCGGCGCTACTGCGTTAAAAACAAGCTCGAAATGCTCATGTACAAAAGTACACTCCGCTTTCTCCCTTGTTTTTGCCTTGTATCGCTCTAGCTCGCGATGCCTCCAAAAGGTTTGTAGGGTGGGCAATGCTGTTTTTGTCCACCATCGCGACCACGGTGGACGGGTGAAGCGTCGTCCACCCTAGGCGGCGTACGAACGGCCCTTCTGCATTGCACAAGGGCCGTTTTGTCTTTCAGGATGGGCGCAATGCCCGGGCGTAGCAGTACAGAAACAGGCTGCGCACCAGTTCCTTGAGGACGATGGGTTCGCTGGAGCTGAGCTCGTGTAAATCCAGGTCGCCCTGATCACGCAGTTCGTCCAGGGCTTCTTCTTCGAGCATGGCGCAGACTTCACCGGTTTCACGGTTGAGGATGCGCAGGTAGGGATGCGGGCGGTCCAGCCAGGCATCGATCAGGTAGGTCATGGCAGGTCTCCTTGGCCGTCATTACGCAACTGAGAATAATTCCTATTACATAAATAGCAAGGGTTAATTGCTGCCTTTTGTCGTTTGCCTGTTTTCAGCAGGTGGGGCGGACAAGGCGAAGCCGTGCAGACCTTTACCGCAGGCGAGTTGGAGGGGCGCAGCATGCTGTTGATCCCGCGCCTCGCTACTCACTCTGCGCGCAGGCGGTAGATGCTGGAGGCGGAGACGCGTGCCATGCCGGTTCGCAGATCGGGTCAGGAGCCCAGGCGGCGAGTCACTTCACCCAGTTGCCCGGACATATCATGCAGGTTGCGGCTGGCTTTCTGCGTACGTTCGACGTTGTCCTGGTTGGCGCTGGCGATGGCGGTCAGCTCGGTAAGGTTGCGCGAGATATCCTCGGCCACCGAGGTTTGCTCTTCGGCGGCGGTGGCGATCTGCTGGTTCATGTCGCGGATGGCTTCCACCGCTTCGGTGATGCGCTGCAGCATGGCACCGGCTTCGATGACCTGGGTCACGCCCTGTTCGCTGCGCTGTTGACCGCTCTCGATGGCGCGCACGGCATTCAGCGCACCGCTCTGCACGGTGTCGATGATCTGGTTGATCTCTGCGGTGGACTCGGCGGTGCGCTGGGCCAGGTGGCGCACCTCGTCGGCGACCACGGCGAAGCCGCGGCCTTGTTCACCAGCGCGAGCGGCTTCGATGGCGGCGTTGAGCGCCAGCAAATTGGTCTGCTCGGCGATGCCGCGGATTACTTCCAGCACCTTGCCGATACGCCCGCTGTCGCTTTCCAGGCGACGGATCACCTCGGCGGTGTTGGCGATCTCGCCGCGAATGTCGGTGATGGTGGCGATGGTCGATTGCATCACCGTGCTGCCCTGACGTGCCGAGTCGTCGGCATCGTTGGCCGCGTGCGCGGCGTCGGCGGCGTGGCGCGCGACTTCCTGCGCCGTGGCGGACATCTCATGCATGGCCGTGGCGACCTGATCGGTGCGCTCGAACTGCTCGCTGACGCCCTCGGTCATGCGTGAGGCGATGGCGTTCAGCTCGCTGCTGGCGCTGTCGAGGTTCTGCGTACTGTGGTGCAGGCGCTCGCTGGTGCTGGCAAGAAAGTCGCGCAGGGTGTTCGCGGCGCGCGCCAGCAGGCCCAGTTCATCTTGCCGGGTGCTTTCCACGCGTTGGCCGAAACGGCCTTGGCTGAGTTGGTCGACATGGCCGATCAGTTGGCGGATGGGGATGATCAGATTACGGTTGACCAGCCACAGGCTGAATACGGCGATGACCAGGGCGGCGGCCAGCATCACGACTGTGCCGCTGAGAATGGTGCGCGCGGCGCTGGCGTTGATCTGCTCGGCCTGGTTCAGGCTGTTCTGGCGCAACTGCTCGACCAGGGCGGTCATCTGCTCGCTGGCCGCGCGGTCGATGCCTTTGACGGCTTCATCGCCGGCTTTGGCATCGGCTCCGGCGGCCACGAAGGCGTCGCGGCCCTTGCGGTAATTGCCACCAAGCGCCTGATGTTCGCTACGCAGGCGCTCGACTTGCGTCTTCAAGGCCGGGTCGGCTGCGGCGACCTGGGTCAACTGGCCGAGAATGTCCTGCACCTTGCGCTCCTGCGCTTCGAACTGGCCCCAGTAGCGCTGCAGGTTGGCGCTGTCCTGACCGCGCAGCAGGACGTTCTTCCATTCCTGCACCTGAATCTTGAATTCGACGTTGGCCGCGTCGATCAGGCGCGAAGATTCCAGCGGCCCATCGAGCAGGCCGCGATAGGACTGCATACCACTGGAAAGGAAGCTGAAACAGGCCAGGGCGGTGACCAGAATCAGCGTCAGGCTGCCGCCGAGCAGAGTGAGAATCTGCGCGCGCAGGGATTTTTGCAGGAACATGATGGTATGCCTCGGAAGTCAGGCGTAGCGGGGCATGCTCAGCGTGGAAGATGAGTGTTGCAGATTTGTGACATGTCTAGGGGCTGTTGCCGCTTCGCGCTAACCAGTTGATATGTAAGAGAAAATTCGTATCGCTGAAGCTCTGACACAACATCGATACGAGTTTGCAATGCCCCGATTATTGCTCAGTGATAAGCATTGGTCGAAGCTGCAGGAAATTCTACTGCATAGGGCATCTACAACAAGCGTGATCTACAAATGACCGTGGAGGGCATGCTGTACCGCATGCGCACGGGATGCCCCTGGAGAGATCTACCCGAAGCGTTCGGGAACTGGAATAAGGTCTATAAACGCTTCAATGCGTGGTCAGCAACTGGAAAATGGCTCAAGGTTTTCAAGGAGCTTGTGGCGCAGCCCGACATGGAATGGGTGTTCATTGATGGCAGCTATGCCAAGGCTCACCAACACAGTGCAGGCGCTGCCAGTGGCAACGATGAGGCCATAGGAAAAAGTCGAGCTGGCAATACCAGCAAGATTCACCTGGCAGTTGATGCTCATGGACTGCCCATCGAGTTTGAAATTACGGGGGGCAACTCAATGATTGCACCCAGGCTCCCGCATTGATTGCCAAGCTCCCGGAGGCTGAAACCATTGTCGCGGACAAGGGCTATGACAGCGAGAGAGTTCGGCAGCAGGTTGAGCAACAAGGGGCCAAGGCCGTGATCCCGAGAAAGCGTAACTCCGTGAAAGGCAACGCGGATCTGGACAGAGGTCTTTACCGCAACCGGCACTTGGTGGAGAACGCCTTCGCCCGGCTAAAGCACTACCGGGCAGTGGCATCTCGGTTCGACAAGCTCAAGAGAAATTACGAAAGCGTCGTGGCCATGGCCTGTGCCTTTCTCTGGTTACCTATGTGAAACGGCAACAGACCCTGGCCGCGCTTCCCGAATGCTCGTGTGACGCTCGACCCCAACGGCGGCTGGTCGCTGGATCAGGCCATCGCCTTGTGCCGCGACCTGCATGGTGTGCTGGCCTATGCCGAAGACCCGTGCGGCGCCGAGAACGGCTACTCCGGTCGTGAAGTGATGGCCGAGTTCCGCCGTGCCACCGGTCTGCCCACCGCGACCAACATGATCGCGACCGACTGGCGGCAGATGGGCCACACCATCTCCCTGCAATCGGTGGATATCCCGCTGGCCGACCCGCATTTCTGGACCATGGCGGCTCCGTGCGTGTGGCGCAGATGTGCAACGACTGGGGCATGACCTGGGGCTCGCATTCGAACAACCACTTCGATATCTCCCTGGCCATGTTCACCCACGTCGCCGCTGCGGCGCCGGGTCGCGTGACCGCCATCGATACCCACTGGATCTGGCAGGACGGCCAGTACCTGATGCGTAACCCGTTGCGCATCGAAGGTGGTCTGGTGCAGGTGCCGAAAACGCCGGGCCTCGGCGTCGAGCTGGACAAGGCATCCCGCAGAGCCACAAGGTGGCGTTGGTGGATATCGTCGAAGGCGGCGAGGTGGTGCCTTATGGCGAAGTGATCGGTTATGCGCTGAAACCCATTGCCGCCGGCAGCTGGGTGACTGAGCAGGTGCTGTGCATGCCCAAGCCGCCAGTGCTGGACAACCTGCCCAAGGCGACCGTCAAAACCTCGCCCGGCGAGCCGCTGCAGGGTTACACCTTCGCAGGCTTCCGCAACCCGGATGGCTGCGTCGGCACCTGCAACTGGCGGCGGGCATGAACCTGCATATCTTCACCACCGACCGCGGCACGCCTTATGGCCTGTCCATGGTGCCGGTGATCAAGGTGGCCACACGCACGTAACTGGCCGAGCGCTGGCCGGATCTGATCGACGTCGACGCCGGGCAGATCGTCTCCGGGCGCATGACCCTGGAGCAAATGGGCTGGCACATCTTCCAGCTCTATCTGGACGTGGCCAGCGGTCACAAGCAGACCTGCGCCGAACGCCTGCGTCTGCACAACGATCTGGTACTGTTCAACCCGGCGCCGGTGACCTGAACGGGGGATCGTCATGAGCAAAGCCAAGGTGTTACAGATCGGCCCGCTGAGCGAGCGTTTCAACCGCGAGCTGGCAGCCGAGTATGAAGTCAGTGCGCTGTGGCAACAGGCCGAGCCGCTGGCGTTTCTGCGCGAACAGGGCGAGCAGTTTCTCTACATGGTGTCCTCGGCCCGTTTCGGCTGCACCGCCGATCAGCTTTCGCTGCTGCCGAATCTGCGCGCCATCTGCAGTTTCGGCGTTGGCTACGATCCCTATCCGCTGGAGCTGCTGCGTGATCGCGGCATCGTGCTCAGCACCACGCCGGATGTACTCAACGACTGCGTGGCCGACCTGGCCATGGGCTTGATGATCGACAGCGCGCGGCGCCTGTCCGAGGCTGATCGCTTCGTGCGCAGCGGCGCCTGGAGCAGCACTACGGGCTTCCCGCTGGCGCGCCGGGTCAGCGGCAAGCGCCTGGGTATCGTCGGCCTAGGCCGTATTGGCGAGGCGGTGGCACTGCGCGCCTCGGGCTTCTCCATGCCGGTGCGTTACCACAACCGGCGCCCGGTCGTGGGCAGCCGCTATCAGCACGAGCCGGATCTGCTGACGTTGGCGCGCTGGGCGGATTTCCTGGTGTTGACCTGCCCGGGTGGCCAGGCGACCTATCACCTGATCGACGCCAAGGTGCTCGAAGCGCTGGGACCTGATGGTTTTCTGATCAACGTGGCGCGTGGCTCGGTGGTCGATGAAGCGGCGCTGATCGCTGCGCTGCAGCAGAAGGTAATCGGTGGTGCCGGGCTGGATGTTTTCGAGCGCGAACCCCAGGTACCGGCAGCGTTGCGTGAATTGGACAACGTGGTGCTGCTGCCGCACGTCGGTAGCGCCAGTGTCGAGACCCGCCAGCAGATGGCCGATCTGGTGCTGGACAACCTGCGTGCCTTCATCGCCACCGGCAAGTTATTGACTCCGTTGTAGGGCGGGTGCAACCCGCCAATCAAGGCGGCGGGTTTCACCCGCCCTACAGCTTCGCGTGCAATCATGAACGGCCGCTGAATACGCCGGGCGGCATCTGCAGCCTGGCCTATCGTCACGACGTCACAAGCGCCGTGATCGCTTCTTACCTCACCTGCTGCATCCCCGGCGCACCACAAGTGCGCCGTTTTTTCTCTCTCGCGCTGATGTCAGTGCCTCATGCCCTGTAAACTGTGGAGTTTTCCGCAGGCAAGGGGCCATCCACCGTGCAGTCGGTCATTTCCATCCAGCAACTGAACAAGATCTACGCGTCCGGGCATCCGGCCTTGCAAGGCATTGACCTGGACATTCGCCAGGGCGAGATCTTCGCCTTGCTCGGCCCCAACGGCGCCGGCAAGACCACCCTGATCAGCATCATTTGCGGCATCGTCAATCCGGGCGAGGGCAAGGTGTTGGTCGGCGGTCACGACATCGTCCGCGACTACCGCGCGGCCCGCTCGCAGATCGGCCTGGTGCCGCAGGAGCTGGTCAGCGACGTATTCGAAACCGTCTGGGCGACGGTCAAGTTCAGCCGTGGCCTGTTTGGCAAGAAGCCTGACCCGGCCTACCTGGAGCAATTGCTCAAGGATCTGTCGCTGTGGGACAAACGTAACGCCAAGATCATGGAACTGTCCGGCGGCATGAAGCGCCGGGTGATGATCGCCAAGGCGCTGTCGCACGAGCCGCAGATACTGTTTCTCGATGAGCCCACCGCCGGTGTCGACGTGGAGCTGCGCCGCGACATGTGGAACATGGTGCGGCGTCTGCGTGAGCGCGGCGTGACCATCATTCTGACCACCCACTACATCGAGGAGGCCGAGGAGATGGCCGACCGTATCGGGGTGATCAGCAAAGGCCGGATCATTCTGGTGGAAGACAAGCAGGTGCTGATGCACAAGCTGGGCAAGAAGCAGCTGACCCTGCACCTGCAGCAGCCGCTGTCCTGCGTGCCGGCCGAGCTGGCGCGCTATGGTCTGGAGCTGGCCGATCAGGGCCATGCCCTGGTGTTCACCTTCGACGCCCAGCACGAGAACACCGGCATCGCCGAACTGCTGCGTGATCTGGCCCAGCATGGCATCGACTTCAAGGACCTGCAGTCGAGCCAGAGTTCGTTGGAAGAAATCTTCGTCGGTCTGATCAAGGAGTCGCGCGCATGAACCTGTACGCCATCAAGGCCATCTACCTGTTCGAGCTGGCGCGCACCTGGCGCACCCTGCTGCAGAGCATCGCCACACCGGTGATCAGCACCTCGCTGTATTTCGTGGTGTTCGGCTCGGCCATCGGTTCGAGCATGACCCAGGTGCAGGGCGTCAGTTATGGCGCCTTCATCATTCCGGGTCTGATCATGCTGGCACTGCTGACCGAGAGCATTTCCAACGCTTCGTTCGGCATCTACATGCCCAAGTACTCGGGGAGCATCTACGAGCTGCTGTCGGCGCCGGTGTCCTACCTGGAAATCCTCATTGGCTATGTCGGTGCGGCGGCGACCAAGTCGGTGATTCTCGGCCTGATCATCCTGCTCACGGCGAGGCTGTTCGTCGATTTCGAAATTCAGCATCCCATCTGGATGGCGGCGTTTCTGGTGCTGACCGCGCTGACCTTCAGCCTGTTCGGTTTCATCATCGGCGTCTGGGCCGATGGCTGGGAGAAGCTGCAGATCGTTCCGGCGCTGATCGTTACGCCGCTGACCTTCCTCGGCGGCGCTTTCTATTCGATCAGCATGCTGCCGCCGACCTGGCAGACGGTGACCCTGTTCAACCCCGTGGTGTACCTGATCAGCGCCTTCCGCTGGAGCTTCTACGGCGTGTCGGACGTCAACGTTGGTGTCAGCCTGGCCATGGTGCTGGGCTTCCTGGCGCTGTGCATCCTACTGGTGGGCTGGATCTTCAAGACCGGCTACCGGCTCAAGAGCTGAGGCCATTCGCGGCTGAAGCCGCTCCTACATAGATCGAGTACGTCTCTGATTGTAGGAGCGGCTTCAGCCGCGAAACGATAGAAATGAGGGGCGCATAAGCGCCCCTTGTTCGTTTGCAGCCTGTAGGGCGGGTGCAACCCGCCATGAATAGGTAGCGGGTTGCGCCGGCCCCACTGAGCCGTGGGAGGCGCTTTAGCGGCGATTTGCCTCGAGTCGTCGCGGCTAAAGCCCCTCCCACAGAAGCTCTACCGTGTTCGGCTTGCTCACTTCACCCGCACTTCACACTCGAAGGTTTCCGCTGGCGGCACGTTCGGCTCCCAAGGCTGCTGGTAGGTCAGCAGCAGGCGACCTTCGCCTGGCTCGCGCGCCATGAAGCGCCAGGTGGAAATGCCGCCAGCGCCCACCAGCCCGGCGTCTTCGGGATTGCTGTACACCTCGGGGCCGAGGCTTTGCAGTACGTTCGCCGCGCCATCACGCACGTCCCAGCGAAAGCCGGTGGTGGGGTTGCTGGGTAGGCTGAGAATCAGCTGCTGGCCCTTGTTCAGCGTCAGCGGGCACTGCCGATCTTTCTTGAGCTCCAGCGTGCCGGATTGATGGGCGCAGGCCGTAAGCAGGGCCAGGGCTGGCAGGATAAGCAGGCGCAAGGTGGCGTGCATGACGAACTCCAGTCGACGAAACCTGGCCCCAGCATAGCGGCATAGACCTGTCGGTGGCGACCGTGGAGACGCACGGTTTGCTGTAGGGGCGAGCTCTGCTCGCGAATGTATGTGAGCCTGAAAAGCTTCGCGAGCAGAGCTCGCTCCTACATATGCCTCTTTAGTCGAACAGCACCTTGGCCACGTCCCCATAACGCTTGGCGAAGTGCACGGTCAGGCCTTCCTTGAGGTAGTCCGGCAACTCCTCGTAACTGCCGCGGTTGGCCTCCGGCAGGATCAGCTCGAAGATCTTCTGCCGCCGCGCCGCGATCACCTTCTCGCGCACGCCGCCGATGGGCAGCACCTGGCCGGTCAGGGTCAGCTCGCCGGTCATGGCCACGCCCTTTTTCGGCGCCTGGTTGCGCGCCAGCGAGAGCAGGGCGCTGGCCATGGTGATGCCGGCGCTGGGGCCGTCCTTGGGCGTGGCGCCTTCCGGTACGTGCAGGTGGACGAAGGCCTGGTCGAAGAAGGTCGGGTCGCCGCCGAACTGCTTGAGGTGCGAGCTGACGTAGCTGTAGGCGATCTCCGCCGACTCCTTCATCACCTCGCCGAGCTGGCCGGTGAGCTTGAAGCCGCGATTGAGCGTGTGGATACGCGTCGCCTCGATCGGCAGGGTCGCACCGCCCATGCTGGTCCAGGCCAGGCCGGTGATCACCCCGGTGCCGGCCAGCACCCGCTCGTTGCGGAACACCGGCATGCCGAGGGCTTCCTCGAGATCCTTGGCGCCGATACGGATTTTTGCCTCGGGATCGTCCAGCAGCTTGACTACCGCCTTGCGCACCAGCTTGCCCAGTTGTTTCTCCAGTTGGCGCACGCCGGCCTCGCGGGCATAGCCTTCGATCACCGCGCGCAGCGCCGCATCGCTGATGGACAGGCGCGCCTTCGGCACGCCGGCTTTCTCCAACTGCTTGGGCCACAAGTGGCGCTTGGCGATGGCCAGCTTTTCCTCGGTGATGTAGCCGGACAGGCGGATCACCTCCATGCGGTCGAGCAGCGGCCCGGGGATGGAATCGAGGGTATTGGCGGTGCAGACGAACAGCACCTTGGACAGGTCCAGGCGCAGGTCCAGATAGTGGTCGAGGAATTCGACGTTCTGCTCCGGGTCCAGCGTTTCCAGCAGCGCCGAGGCGGGGTCGCCCTGGTAGCTGATGCCCATCTTGTCGATCTCGTCGAGCATGATCACCGGGTTCATCACCTCGGCTTCCTTCAGCGCCTGCACCAGCTTGCCGGGCATGGCACCGATGTAGGTGCGGCGATGGCCCTTGATCTCCGCTTCGTCACGCATGCCGCCCACCGAGAAGCGATAGAACGGCCGGCCGAGGGATTCGGCGATGGACTTGCCGATGCTGGTCTTGCCCACGCCAGGCGGGCCGACCAGCAGCACGATGGAGCCGGCGATCTCACCCTTGAAGGCGCCGACGGCCAAGAACTCGATGATGCGCTGCTTGATGTCGTCCATGCCGGCGTGGTGCTTGTCCAGCACCTTGCGCGCGCGGCCCAGGTCGAGCTTGTCCTGGCCGTGAATGCCCCAGGGCAGGGCGGTGGCCCAGTCCAGGTAATTGCGCGTGACGGCGTATTCCGGCGAACCGGTTTCCAGGATTGACAGCTTGTTCAATTCCTCGTCGATACGCTTGCGTGCAGGCGCGGGCAGGGTCTTGCCTTCGAGGCGGGCGAGAAATTCCTCACGATCGGCACTCTTGTCGTCCTTGCTGATGCCCAGCTCCTGCTGGATCAGCTTGAGCTGCTCCTTGAGGAAGAATTCGCGCTGACGCTCGCCGATCTGTTTGTTCACCTCGGCCGACAGCTCCTTCTGCAGGCGGCCGACTTCGACCTCCTTGCGCAGCAGCGGCAGCACCTTCTCCATGCGCTTGAGCACGGGCACGGTATCCAGCACTTCCTGCAACTCGTGGCCGGAGGCGGTGGTCAGGGCGGCGGCGAAATCGGTGAGTGGCGATGGATCGTTGGGGCTGAAGCGGTTGAGGTAGTTCTTCAACTCCTCGCTGTACAGCGGGTTGAGCGGCAGCAGTTCCTTGATCGCATTGATCAGCGCCATGCCGTAGGCCTTGACCTCGTCACGCGGGTCGTTGGGCGCCTGTGGGTACTCAACTTCGGCCAGATACGGGCCGCGGCGGCTGAGCCAGCCACGGATGCGCACGCGGGTCAGTCCCTGGGCGACGAACTGCAGTTTGCCGCCTTCCTCGCTGACGTGATGTACACGCACCAGCGTGCCGTGCTCTGGCAGGCTATCGAGGTCGAACTCGCCATGTTCGTCCGGCGGGGTGTCGACGAAGAATACCGCCAGGCATTTATGCTCGGTATTGCTGACGCGCGCCAGCGTACGGCCCCAGGGCTGCTGGTTGACTATGACCGGCAGCACCTGCGCCGGAAAGAACGGGCGGTTGTGGATGGGGATGATGTAGAGCTTGTCCGGCAGCTGCTGCGCGGGCAGTACCAGGCCGGTGCTATCGGCCTTGACGTGAACTTCGACAGCTTCGGGGGTGTTGTCCTGATCGTTCATGGAGCACCTTTGTGTGTACTTTGGTTGCTAGATGGGGCGAGTGCAGGATTTTTTCAACGTTTCAGTCGAGGATCAGGCGAATGCCTTGCAGGCGCTGCTCGATCAGTGGGGTGAGCAGGGCGAAGCACTCACCGGGCGCCAGGCGAATCTGTGCCGACTCGATCAGGTCACTCTGCAGGCGCTCGATCAGCGCGAGCAGATGCGAGTCTTGTTCCTGATCGAGCATGCGCTTGCATAGAAAGCGCAGTTGCATCTGCAGCCCAGGCGGGCAGCGCTCGTAATTGGCCGCGCGTACCGCCAGGCCGCGCAGCCTGGCGAGGTCTTCGAGCGAGCGGCAGGCCTCGCCGAGCCCGCGAATTCTGGGGTGATGTTGACGGTAGAGGCGATCTTCGAGTTGTTCGATCACCGTCAGCAGTGTTTCGATCAGTCGGCAGTGGGCATCGAAGTCAGCGGGTTTGCGGCGCAACTGCGGCCAGTGGTGCTGCAGGGGAGGTAGTTGCATGCTGGCGCCGGGCCAGTTCAGCCAGAGCTGATCCAGCTGCTGCGCCTGGGTATTGCGCAGCGTGACGCTCGCGGCATCCTGCTGCGCGCCCAGCCCACGATGTTTCTGCAGGGCCTGAAGCAGGTCGAGGCAGCGCTGCACGATCTCGGTGTCCGCCTGTTTGCTGGCTTTCAACTGGCGATTTTCCGCGCGGTGGGTGAGCCAGTAGCTCAGTGTGAGCAGCACGACCAGCAGGGTCAGAAAAATGAGGGCGGCATCGCTCATCGGGGTTCGCTTGTCAGGGACGGTCGAAAGGAGCGAAGCAACTCTCCTGCCATTTGCCGGAGGCTGTGTAATGCGGTTCAGCGGGATTGATCGGGTGCACGGTAATAGGGCCTGAGGTTGTGCGGGGCTGCGAATTGGTGCGTTGGTTGCTCTAGGTGCAACCGTTTCGCTGGTGGGTGGTTGCGGCGTTTTCCCTGGGAAAGGAGTAAAGTGCAACCCTTGTTTCGTGCCACCAGTCTTTTGCGATGCTACAAGCCCGTGTGATCCGCCTGGATGAACAGGCCCATGAACATGCCCATGATCATCACCAATTGGTGATGTCCCTGGTCGGCCGCGCCGAATTCGAAGTCGGCGGCCGCGGTGGGGAAGTCTGCCGTATGCGCGCCTGCCTGGTGCCGGGCGATGCCGCCCACCAGTTCGCCGGCATGGGCGACAACCGCATGCTGATTCTCGACCTGGACGAACAGGACACCCCCAGCGAAGACCTCGAGTTGCTCCACCGTCTGTTCGAAACTCCGCGTTATCCCGCCCTCGATGTCGATTTCCAGCACCTGCTGAGCTATGCCGGCGCAGAGCTTGAGCGCTACGGTAGCGACTCGATTCTGGCACGCTCTCTTGGTGGCGTATTGCTCCGAGCCCTGCATCTGCGTCTGTTTGGCGAACAGCGCCGGCAGCCGCAAGGGGCGCTGGATCTGCAGCGCTTGGACGATTATATCGGCGAGCACCTGGCGCGGCGTATCAGCGTCGCCGAGTTGGCGCACGAAATGTGTCTGAGCCCCAGCCACTTCCATGCCCAGTTCAAGGACAGTGTTGGCCTCACGCCACACCAATACCTGCTTCAGACTCGCCTCGACCGCGCCGCGCGCATGCTGCGCGAGAGCAACCTGCCGCTGGTGCGGATCGCTGAGGAATGTGGTTTCTCCAGTCAGAGCGCCCTGACCACGGCCATGCGCCGTTACATGGGGCTGACCCCGAAGCGCCTGCGCGCCGCCTGACTCGCGCTTTTGTGGGAGCGAGCTCTGCTCGCGAAGCTTTTGCTGCTGCTGTTCGCGAGCAGAGCTCGCTCCTACAGGGCTGGCAGTTTAGGAGAGCGGCGCCTGTCACCTTGTTGAACACGCCACCACATCAGCGGCGGCGTAACCCAGCATTGGCGCAACGCCGAAGATCGCCCAGCCGATTAAGGTGGGCTTCAGCCCACCAGTCAGCCCACGCCTCATGTAAGCCGACGATGGGCTGAAGCGGATCGCCGCCCGGCCCACTCTACCCATTCTCAGGCGTAATTCTGCGGGCTCAGCCTGCGCTCGATCAGCTCGATGAGGATGTGCAGCACCTTGATGTGTAGCTCCTGCGTGCGGTCGGCGAAGTCGCCGCCCGGGGCGCAGATGCACACATCGGCCAGGCTTTCCAGCAGCGAGCCGGGCTTGCCGGTCAGGGCGATCACCTTCACACCCAGCGCCCTGGCGGCTTCGGCGGCCTTGACCACGTTGGGGCTCTTGCCGCTGGTGCTGATGGCGATCAGTACGTCACCTTCGCGGCCATGCGACTCGATATAGCGCGAGAAGATGAAGTCGTAACCGAAATCGTTGGCCACGCAGCTGATATGGCTGGGGTCGCTGATCGACACGGCGGCGATGCCGGGACGGTTCTTGCGGTAGCGCCCGGTCAGCTCCTCGGCAAAGTGCATGGCGTCGCACATCGAGCCGCCGTTGCCGCAGGAAAAGGCCTTGCCCTTGTGCTCGAAGCTCTCGACTAGCAACTCGGCGGCCTTCTGGATATTGCCCAGGGTCTGTTCGTTGGCGAGGAAGGCCTCCAGCGCGCGCTGAGCTTCCTGCAGGCTGTTGCGGATATGTTCGATCATCGTAGGTCTTAGAACCTCTCTTAAAGTTTCGCGAGCTAGAGCCATGCAAGGCAAAAACTGGCGAGAAAGCGGAGTTTACGAGTTGTAAATGAGCATTTCGAGCCAGTTTTTAACGCTGCAGGGCCGAAGCGCAGCAGACTTTAAATAGGTTCTCAGGGGAGTTCAGGGCTGGAATAGAAGGCGGTCAGCACTTTCACCAGGTGCTCCAGGTCGTGGCTGCCGGCCAGTTCGCGAATCGAGTGCATGGCGAAGGTGGGCAGACCGATGTCGACCGTGCGCACGCCCAGCTGGCTGGCGGTGATCGGGCCGATGGTGGAGCCGCAGGCCATGTCGCTGCGCACCACGAAGCTTTGCACCGGTACTTCGTTTTCCAGGCACAGGTGGCGGAAGAAACCCGCAGTCTCGCTGTTGGTGGCGTAGCGCTGGTTGCTGTTGATCTTGATTACCGGGCCGGCGTTGAGCTTGGGCCCGTGGTTGCCGTCGTGCTTGTCGGCATAGTTCGGGTGTACGCCGTGGGCATTGTCGGCCGAGACCAGCAGCGAGCGCTGGATGGTGCGCACGAAGGCGTCGCCGCCAGGCAGTACGCGGCGCAGCACCTGTTCGAGGAACGGGCCGTCGGCGCCACAGGCGGAGCAGGAGCCGACTTCTTCGTGGTCGGTGCAGACCAGTACGCAGGTTTCCTCGTCATCGGACTCGATCAGTGCCAGCAGGCCGGCGTAGCAGGACAGCAGATTGTCCAGGCGTGCGCTGGCGATGAAGTCCTGGTTGAGACCGACGATGGCGGCGCTCTGGGTGTCGTAGAAGCTCAGTTCATAGTCCAGCACTGCGTCCGGGTTGAAGTCGTGCTCCATGGCCAGCTGTTCGGCGAGCAGGGCGCGGAAGTCGGCGGTTTCGCTGCTGGCCAGTTGGGCCAGGA
This sequence comes from Ectopseudomonas oleovorans, assembly GCF_029845265.1. Lineage (NCBI taxonomy): Bacteria > Pseudomonadati > Pseudomonadota > Gammaproteobacteria > Pseudomonadales > Pseudomonadaceae > Ectopseudomonas > Ectopseudomonas oleovorans. The sequence continues at coordinate 115,362 of NZ_JAOCLK010000002.1, read as the reverse complement.
TCGGTGGTAGCTCGTTCTGCGGATTGATCGCCCAGCCCTGGTTGGCCTCGCGGTTGAGGTGGATGGCCAGGCTGGGGATCACGGCGATGGGCTGGTAGAAGTCGATCAGTTGGCTTTCGACCTTGCCGTCGCGGCGGTAGGTCACGCGGCCGGCCAGCGACAGGTCGCGGTCGAACCAGGGGGCGAGCAGGGCGCCGCCGTAGACTTCCACGCCGAGCTGGAAGAAGCCCTGGCGCTGTAGTTCCGGATTCGGCTTGACGCGCAGGCAGGGGCTGTCGGTATGGGCACCGACCAGGCGAATGCCGCCATCGACGGCCGGGCGCTTGCCCAGCTTGAAGGCAATGATCGAGGAGTCGTTGCGGGTCACGTAATAGCGGCCGCCGGCTTCGGTCTGCCAGGGCGCGCGTTCGTCTAAATGGCGGTAACCCGCGGCTTCCAGGCGCATGGCCAGGCTGGTGGTGGCATGGAAAGGCGTCGGCGAGGCGTTGAGAAAATCGAGCAAGCCTTGGATCAGTTCTTCGCGCATAGGGACTCCGGGCAACGATGGCGCGAGTGTAACCAATTTGCATCGCGCTGTGCCGGCCGTGCATTCGTTTGGGGCGATAGTTGCAGGCTATCTGCTGGCGCTTGCGGGGTCTTGGGCGCAGGTTGTGGCAGTCAGAAAGGTGGATGAAAAAGCGTCATCCACCCTACTGCGGGCGATCAAAATGGCGCCGGGCACTCGAAGCGCATGCGCTCACCCGTTTGCGGGTGGGTAAGGGCGAGCATGCTGGCGTGCAGGCACAGGCGCTCATGGGCGGCCAGGGCCTGTTCGTGAGCGTAGAGACGGTCGCCCAGCAGCGGATGACCGATGGACAGCATATGCACGCGCAACTGGTGCGAGCGTCCGGTGATGGGCGTGAGCTCGACCCGGCACCAGTCGCCGCAGCGCTCGATGACGCGCCAGTGGGTCAGCGCCTGTTTGCCCAGTTCGTGATCGACCACGTGGCGTGGTTTGGTCGGCGGGTCGTAGCGCAGCGGCAGGTCGATGCTGCCGCTGTCGGCCTGCGGCTGGCCCCAGCACAGGGCGGTGTAGGCCTTCTCGGTTTCACGGTCGTGGAACTGGCGCGACAGCTCGCGGTGGCTGTCGGCGTCGCGAGCCAGGACGATGATGCCCGAGGTTTCCCAGTCCAGCCGATGGACGATGCGCGCCTCGGGGTAGCCGTTTTCCTGCAGGCGGGTGACCAGGCAATCCTTGTTGTCATCGGCGCGGCCCGGCACCGACAGCAGCAGGGTGGGCTTGTTGATCACCAACAAGGCGGCGTCCTGGTGGAGAATTTCGATCTGGCTTAGCGGCATGGGGCGTTCGCAACGGTCTGGTAGGAGCGAGCTCTGCTCGCGAAAAATGCAGGTCACCGATATTCGCGAGCAGAGCTCGCTCCTACGGGCTATCGATGGCTACAAACGAACACGGCGGCCGAAGCCGCCGTGAGCGCAACTGGACTCGATTAACGATCCGGCAGAGTGATGTTCAACTCCAGAATCGAGCAGCTGCCCTGGTTTTCCAGTGCAACCTGTACCTGGTCAGAGTCGATGTTGACGTACTTGCGGATCACTTCCACCAACTCCTGCTGCAGGGCAGGCAGGTAGTCCGGCTGAGTACGCTGGCCACGTTCGTGGGCAACGATGATCTGCAGGCGCTCTTTGGCGATGGATGCGGTGGTTTCCTTCTTGCGCGAACGCAAGAAGTCAAAAATATTCATTCTCGACCTCCAAACAGGCGCTGCAGGAACCCCTGCTTCTTCACATCCAGGAAGCGGTGCGCGACTTCCTTGCCAAGCAGGCGATCAACAGCGTCGCTGTAGGCCTGGCCGGCATCGCTTTGGTCATCGAGGATGACCGGGATGCCCTGGTTGGATGCCTTGAGTACGGCCTGGGATTCGGGGATCACGCCGAGCAGGCGGATGGCGAGGATTTCCTCGACGTCTTCGACGCCGAGCATTTCGCCCTTGGTGACGCGCTCGGGGTTGTAGCGGGTCAGCAGCAGGTGTTCCTTGATCGGCTCTTCGCCTTTCTCGGCGCGGCGCGATTTGCTCGCCAGTAGGCCGAGCATGCGGTCGGAGTCACGTACCGAGGACACTTCCGGGTTGGTCACGACGATGGCTTCGTCGGCGAAATACATCGCCAGGTGTGCACCCTTCTCGATACCAGCAGGCGAGTCGCAGACCACATATTCGAAATTTTGCGACAGCTCATTGATGACTTTCTCGACGCCTTCGAGGGTCAGTGCGTCCTTGTCACGGGTCTGGCTGGCGGCCAGCACGTAGAGGTTCTCGAGACGCTTGTCCTTGATCAGGGCCTGAGTGAGGGTGGCTTCGCCGTTGACCACGTTGACGAAGTCGTACACCACGCGGCGTTCGCAGCCCATGATCAGGTCGAGGTTACGCAGGCCGACGTCGAAGTCGACGATGACGGTCTTGTGGCCGCGCAGGGCGAGGCCGGTACCGATGGCGGCGCTGGTGGTGGTTTTACCGACGCCACCCTTGCCGGAAGTGACTACGAGGATCTTGGCCAAGGTGATTCACCCTAAAAATGAATAAAACGCGGGAATCCGTCAGCCAATCGAGGCTTCCAGATGCCTTTTTGTATCCGTAAAAAAGTGGCCGCAGTATCCGTTAAAGGCGGGTGATGTTCAACACGTCACCCGACAGGCTGACATGTACCGCATCGCCCCACAGCGGGTCACGGCGCAGGTCTTCGGCGACCTTGTAATGGCCGGCGATCGACAGCATTTCGGCGCCCATTTGCTGACAGAAAATCCGTGCCTGGGTGTTGCCCTTGATGCCAGCCAGGGCGCGGCCACGCATGGGCGCGTAAACATGGATGTTGCCATCGGCGAGAAGTTCCGCCCCGGCGCTGACCGCTGCCAGGACGATCAGGTCGCCACCCTGGGCATAGATCTGCTGGCCGCCGCGCACTGGTGTGGTGACGACCCGGGCGGGCTTGTGCTCGGGCTCGGCGGGTTTTACCTCGACCTTCTTCGGCGGCGCCGGGTCGATAGGCCGCTCGCGCGCGCCGGACGGCGGCAGCACGGGCAGATCCATGGCTTCGGCGGCAGCCACATCACTTTCGCGTACGGCGCGGATGGCCAGGGTGCGCAGGCCATGGCGGCGACACAAAGCCATCAGTTGGGCCAGGTCCAGTTCACCTTCGCCTTCCGGCAGTTTGTCCAGGGCCAGCACCAGCGGCGTGTTGCTGAAGAAGGCCGGGGCCTGGGCGACTTTTTCCGTCAGTTGCGCGTCGAGGCGTTCGAGATCGTTGTGCGCCAGTTCCATCACGGTGATGGCGAGCATGCTGCCCTTGAGCTGGAATACGGGGTCTTGGGCGAGGAGGTCGGCTTGGCTCATGGTGGTGCGATGGGCCTTCTGGCGAGTCGAAAGATGCCGGACTTATAACGAGATAGCCCGCATGCCGCAAGCCGCGCGCGTCAGCGAGGCCAGAGCCGGGGCCGCAGGTTGGTGGTGTATGTCTGTCGCTGCGCTGTGCTGAACGTCTCAGGTGGCATGGATGTCGCCGAGCTGGCCGGGAAAACTGGGTTAGAATGCGCGGCTTTGTAAGTGATCGGAAACGCCTCATGGACCGCCCCCGCTTTCGCGCCTATTTTCTTCATCCGCGCTTCTGGCCGCTGTGGCTGGGCTTCGGATTGCTGTGGCTGGTGGTGCAACTGCCTTACGGCCTGCAACTGAAACTGGGGCGGGCACTGGGCTGGCTGATGTACCGCACGGCAAGCTCGCGCCGGCAGATCGCTGCGCGCAATCTGGAACTTTGCTTCCCCGACAAGAGCGCTGCCGAGCGTGAGCGTCTGCTCAGGGAAAACTTCGCCTCCACCGGCATCGCCTTCTTCGAGATGGCCATGAGCTGGTGGTGGCCCAAGGCGCGCCTGGCGCGCCTGGCGCACGTCGAAGGCCTCGAGCATCTGCAGCAGGCACAGGCCGAGGGGCAGGGCGTGATTCTCATGGCGGTGCATTTCACCACCCTGGAAATCGGCGCCGCGCTGCTTGGCCAATTGCACACCATCGATGGCATGTACCGCGAGCACGACAACCCGTTGTTCGACTTCATCCAGCGCCGTGGCCGCGAGCGTCATAACCTCGATGCCACGGCCATCGAGCGCGAGGATATTCGCGCGATGCTCAAGGTACTGCGTGCCGGTCGCGCCATCTGGTATGCGCCGGACCAGGATTACGGGCGCAAGCAGAGCATCTTCGTGCCGCTGTTCGGTATTCAGGCGGCCACGGTTACCGCCACCACCAAGTTCGCCCGCCTGGGCAAGGCGCGCGTGGTGCCTTTCACCCAGCGGCGCCTGGCCGATGGCAGCGGTTATCGCCTGGTGATCCATCCGCCGCTCGAAGGCTTTCCCGGCGAGAGCGAGGAGGCCGATTGCCTGCGTATCAACCAGTGGATCGAACAGGTGGTGAGCGCCTGCCCGGAGCAGTACCTGTGGGCGCATCGGCGTTTCAAGACGCGCCCCGAGGGGGAGCCGAAGCTGTACGGTAAGCGCAACTAGCAGGCCGTTGAAAAACTACCTGCGTTGGCAATGCTGCGTTAAAAACGGCCTCAAAATGCTCATTTACAACGCGTAAACTGCGCTTTTTCGGCCGTTTTTGCCTTGCCTTGCCTGCCTCGCCTACGTTTTTCAACGGCCTGCTAGCGCATCTATACTGCAACGAAAAACAGGAGCGCCCGATGACCGTGATTGCCCGCCCCGATGCGCCCGTGACCGGGCTGATCCTCTCCGGCGGCGGGGCGCGGGCGGCCTATCAGGTCGGGGTGCTGGCAGCCATTGCCGATCTGCTGCCGGATGCCTCGCACAATCCCTTTCCGGTGATAGTCGGCACTTCGGCCGGGGCGATCAACGCCGTTGGCCTGGCCTGCGGCGCGTTGCAGTTCGGCGAAGCCGTGCGGCGCCTGACCTCTGTCTGGCAGGGCTTTCACACCCATATGGTGTACCGCAGCGACTGGCCGGGCGTGCTGCGCCAGGCGGCGCGTTTCGTCGGTCACAGCCTGCTTGGCCTGGGCCGCGATGTTCCGGTGGCCTTGCTCGACAGTTCGCCATTGCGCGAGTTGCTGGAGCGCGAGCTGGACCTCTCCGGTATCGCGGCTGCCGTGCGTCATCGACAGTTGCGGGCCGTGGCGGTGACGGCCTTCGGCTATGAAAGCGGTCAGGCGATGACCTTCTATCAGGGCCGCGCAACCATCGACCCCTGGTTTCGCCACCGTCGTGTCGGGGTGCCGACGCGGCTGCGCCTCGAACACTTGCTGGCCAGTGCGTCGATCCCGCTGATATTTCCGCCGGTGAAGATCAACCGCGAATACTTCGGCGACGGCGCGGTGCGTCAGGCGGCGCCGATCAGCCCCGCCTTGCACCTGGGTGCCAGCCGCGTACTGGTGATTGGTGTGAGTGGCAACGCGCAGAGCAATGCCTCGGCCGCTGTGCCGGTCCCCCCGGCCAATCGCCCGCCGAGTCTGGCGCAGATTGGCGGGCATATGCTCAACAGCACCTTTATCGACAATCTGGAGACGGACATCGAGCAGCTCGAACGGCTCAACCAGATGAGCGCACTGGTGCCGCCGGAGCGGCGTCCGCGTGGCTTGGGTTTGAACCCGGTGGACGTGCTGGTGATCGCGCCGAGCCAGCCGCTGGATCAGATTGCCGCGCGTCATCAGCGCGAGCTGCCCAGGGCGCTGCGCCTGTTTCTGCGTGGTCCGGGTGCAACCAAAGCCGGTGGAGCGGGGGTGCTCAGCTACCTGCTGTTCGAGCCCGGCTATTGCAGTGAACTGATCGAGTTGGGTTATCAGGATGCGATGGCGCGCAAGGCCGACCTCTGTCGCTTTCTCGGGCTGGTCGATGTGGCGCAGCCCGCCGGAAACATAGCCGGATAAAGTCCGGTTATGTGTCTCAATACCGATCAGATAAGATTTCCCAGGCATTTTCGTAGTGTTGGGGCGAAGCAGATAAGCGTTGCCTGTGACACTACGGAACTGTAGGAGCAGGCTTGCCGGCGATGCTTGAGGATGATCAGCAAAGGGGCGGATCGCCAGCAAGCCGGCTCCTACAAACGCCCCCTTTCCGCTTAACGGACTGGCACTAGGCTACGTGCCTGGGGCTGGAGTGCCGAGTTATCGATGTCGACTTGGCGCCTTCGGCATCAGGCCAGCACACCATCGCGAAAGTCACGCAGAGCCTGCTCGATTTCCTCACGGCTGTTCATCACGAACGGTCCGTACTGGACGATGGGCTCGTTCAGTGGTGTGCCGGCGATCAGCAGCACCCGTGCGCCATGAGCGCTGGCCAGCTGCAGTGCGCCCGCGTCAGACAGGCGTACCAGGCGCCCGGCGCTGATCGGTTGTGCGCCGGCCTCGGGTAATTCGAGCAAACCCTGGTAGACGTAGAGCATGACCCGCTGCCCGTCGGCCAGACGTGGTGCCACCTGGCTGCCGGCCGGCAGATGCAGGTCGAACAGTTGCGGCTCGGTATACGGACGCTGCACGGCGCCGGCCTGGCGGATTTCGCCATCGTCGAACTCGCCGGCGATCACCACCACCTCGACGCCGGATGCCGTGTTGATGCGCGGGATCTCGCTGGCCGGGATGTCGCGATAACCCGCCTGGCCCAGTTTGTCCTTGGCCGGCAGGTTGAGCCAGAGCTGGAAGCCGCGCATGGCACCGGACTCCTGCTCGGGCATTTCGCTGTGGATGATGCCGCGCGCGGCGGTCATCCATTGCACGCCGCCACTGCCGAGCAGGCCGACGTTGCCCAGGTGATCCTCATGGCGCATGCGCCCTTCGAGCATGTAGGTGATGGTCTCGAAACCGCGATGCGGGTGCGGCGGGAAACCGGCGATGTAGTCGTCGGGGTTGTCGGTGGAAAACTCGTCGAGCATCAGGAAGGGATCGAAGCGCTCCAGGCCCGGCCCACCGATCACGCGGTTGAGGCGCACCCCCGCGCCGTCCGAGGCGGGTTGGCCAGGCTGGATGCTGATGACGCGGCGTGGCGAAGTCATGGCGAGCTCCTTGGGAGGTAGGAATGGCGCCATGCTAGTCGTATCGAATCGATATTTGGGTGGAAAATTTGCCGGCCATGCATCGATTAATTCGATGCATGGCCCAGGCTTCAGTCGGCAATCTTCAGCTTGCGCGACTCGTGGTAGAAGTAACGAATCTTCTCGTACTCGAATGGCGAGTTCAGCTGGCCGTAGCGGAAGCCGGTATTGGCGCGGGTATCGACCACGCGCAGCACGGTAATGCCGGGGTTGTTGCGGCTGGCGTCGGCCACATCGAGGTAGTTGACCGCATTTTCCAGGCTGTAATCCGCCACCAGGCCACCGGTGTCGCGCAGGTTCGACGGGCCGAGCAACGGCAGCATCAGGTACGGGCCGGCGGGCACGCCGTAGTAACCCAGCGTCTGGCCGAAGTCTTCGCTCAGACGCGGCAGGCCCATCTTCGTCGCTGGGTCCCAGACGCCGCCCACCCCGAGGATGGTGTTGAAGAGCAGCCGTGCAGTGCTGTTCATCGCCCGTTGGCCCTTGAGTTGCAACAGGCTGTTGGCCAGCGTGGGAATTTCCCCCAGATTGTTGAAGAAGTTGTGCACGCCACTCTGTACCAGGCTCGGCGTGACGTAGCGGTAGCCGTCGACCACGGGCAGGAAGACCCACTGATCGAAACGGTAGTTGAAGTGGTAGACGCGGCGGTTCCATGACTCCAGGGGGTCATAGACCTGCAGGGCGTCACTGGAGGCGCGCTCGAATTCTTGCTGGTCCAGCCCCGGGTTGAACTGCAGGTGCTGCAGCGGGTTGGTGAAACCGTCAGGGTCGACCTGGTTTGCGGCCAGGGCCTGCCCGCCGGCCAGCAGCAGGGCGATGGTCAGGGTGCTGTGCTTAACCACGGAAGAACTCCAGCATGGCGTCGGCATTGACGCGATAGTTGAGGTTGCCGCAGTGCCCGCCACGCGGGTAAAGGGTCAGGCGGTCGCCGAAGGTGCGGCGCAGGAAACCGATATCGCCCTGGCCGAGGATCAGGTCATCGGCGTTGTGCATCACGGCGATCTTGTCGCTGCCTTTGAGGTAGTCCTCGAGGGCATACAGGCTGGTCTTGTCGATCAACTGATTGAGGCTGCCGCCGTCATAGCGGGCGCGCCACATGGGTATCAGTTGCTCGGCGATATAGCAGTCGAAGTCACAGCGCAGGGCCATCTGGAAGAAGGGCGTGAGGCTGGTGCCCTCGGTGATGCGGTAGTCACGTGGGGTGATCAGGCCGCGGCGATTGAGCAGGTCCGAGGTGAAGACGATATCGGCAGAAGAAAAACGGAACGCGGTGCCGATGAGCATGGCCAGTTGTTCGTTGGAGAGCTTTTGTCTCGACTGCTGGAAGTCATAGAGCATGGCCTCGTTGATATCCAGGTAGCCCTTGTCGTTGAAGTAACGGGTCAGCTTGCCCAGCACCAGATCATAGAAGTTGGTGCTGTTGTCGATGCCCTGCACCCTGGTCTGTACCAGCTTGTCCAGATTGGTGATGGAGGTGTAGAGGTTGACCGGCGGATTGAGCAGCAGCACCCGCTTGAAGTCGAAGGCGCGACGGGTTTCATCAAGCTGGCTGACGAACGCGGCGTGCAGCGCGCCGAGGCTGTAGCCGGTGAGCATGAACTTACTGACATCGAGCTTCGGGTGCTGGGCGCGCACAGCCTGCATCACGCGGTACAGGTCGTCGGCATCTTCCGGGCTGTAACCGGGTGTGGCAGAGCGTGAGGCGGCAGCCATGAAGTCATAGCTGGTTGGTGACGACAGCTGCACCACATGGAAACCGGCGCCGTAGAAGAGTTTCTTCAGGTATTCGTTGGTGCCGCTGGCGTAGTGTGCGCCGGTGCCGGCGATGATGAAGATCAGCGGCGCGCGGCCTTTCTGCTCGGCCAGGCGATAACGCAGCCGGGTCACTGGCCAGAAGTTCTCCAGCAACTCGAATTGTCGATCCGGGCGCAGGCGTACCGAGTAGTCGCGCTGCCGGATGTCTGCATCGGCCGGCAGCGCCGGGCGCAGCTCGGGCGGCGTGGTGGCGATGGTTGCCTCGAACGGGTTGGCCAATGGATAACCGTAGCTCTCGGCGTCCACATCGGCGGCCAGCGTTGAAGCACAGAAAACCAGGCCACTGAACAGGGCGGCAAGTCGGGCAAGGCTGAGCATGTACTGAGTCCCTTCGAATAAGAGATCGTCTGGATTGAACTGCCGGCGTATGACAGCAGCATGCGGGGCAAAGTGCCAGACCATCCTGCCTCATCGCAGGGAAAGATGAGTTGCTGCAAGGCTGACTCACTACCGGTGCAGGTTTCAGGCCTGGTGGTGCAGCCAGGCATGCCTGGGGCGCTGGGCCGCAGGATTGCGCTTACGTTCGAAGCGCTGCCAGATTTTCTCGTGGAAGTAGAAACCCACGGAATTGCACAGCGGTTCGATGGCGGCCACCAGGCCACTGGCGGCAACGCTGCCGGTCAGCGCGTAGGTGACGCCGAAGGCGATGCAGAAGTGCATGATGGTGAAGGTCAGGGTCTTGAGCATGATGCACCTACTTGAGAATCATTTCCTATGTAGGCAAGGCTAGTCGCACGCCCTCGAGTCGGGAAATGCGGCGTTTGCATGGTTGTAATAGTTCTGCTCAATGAGGTTTTGGCTTTGAGGCGATTTTTATCTATTTATCTTCGCCGCTCAAAGGAGGCGCAATGTTTTGGCGTATGGCTGCCGACGCGCTGGTGGTGATCCACCTGGGCTTCATCCTGTTCGTCATGCTCGGCGGCCTGTTGCTGCTGCGCTGGCCAAGCCTGATCTGGCTGCATGTGCCGGCGGTGGCCTGGGGTGTAATCGTCGAATGCCTGCACCTGGGCTGCCCGCTGACGCCCTGGGAAAACCAGTTGCGCCGTATGGCCGGGCAGGCCGGCTACGAGGGCGGCTTCATCGAGCATTATCTGATACCGCTGATCTATCCGGCCGGGCTCACCCCGGCTATTCAGCTGTGGCTGGGGGCCATCGTCGTACTGGTCAACGCTGCCGTATATGCCTGGCTGATCGGGCGCTGGCGCAGGAAAACGTGATCGTGATTTGCCCTGCCTATTCATAAATCTGATGAAGGCATGGTGGCTTTATCGCCTTCGCTACACTGGCAGCCATCGCAACCAATCAATGAAGGCAGGGCTGCTATGCAAAACCGCATGATGATCACGGGCGCCGGTTCCGGTCTGGGCCGCGAAATGGCCCTGCGCTGGGCGCGTGAGGGCTGGCGCCTGGCGCTGGCTGATGTCAACGAGGCCGGGCTGGCGCAAACCCTTAAGCTGGTGCGTGAGGCCGGTGGCGATGGCTTCGCTCGCCGTTGCGACGTGCGTGACTACAGCCAGCTGACCGCTCTGGCGCAGGCCTGCGAGGAGCAGTTCGGTGGTATCGACATCATCGTCAACAACGCCGGTGTCGCCTCTGGCGGCTTTTTCAGCGAACTGTCGCTGGAGGACTGGGACTGGCAGATCTCGATCAACCTGATGGGCGTGGTCAAGGGTTGCAAGGCATTCCTGCCGCTGCTGGAAAAGAGCAAGGGCAAGATCGTCAACATCGCCTCGATGGCGGCGCTGATGCAGGGGCCGGGCATGAGCAACTACAACGTGGCCAAGGCCGGCGTGGTGGCATTGTCGGAAAGCCTGCTGGTGGAGCTACGTCAACTGGAGATCGGCGTGCATGTGGTCTGCCCATCCTTCTTCCAGACCAACCTGCTGGACTCCTTCCGTGGCCCGACTCCGGCGATGAAGGCTCAGGTCGGCAAGCTGCTGGAAAGCTCGCCGATCAGCGCAGCGGATATCGCCGATTACATCCACGCTGAAGTGGCCAAGGGCAGTTTCATGATCCTGCCGCATGAAATGGGGCGCATGGCCTGGGCGCTGAAGCAGAAGAACCCGCAGGCGCTCTATGACGAGATGGCCAGCATGGCCGAGAAAATGCGCGGCAAGGTCAAATCCGTCAGCTGACCAAAAGGTCAGCTATTTGCGCCTGCAGGCTTGCCTGGCAAGGCCTGCAGGGGTAGGGTGGCCGCCCCGGCCTGCCTGCCGTAATGACCATGGAATACCTGTGAAACCAGTCCCTCGGGCCCTGCTGCTGGTGGCCCTGGTGCTGGCGGCGATCAATTTGCGCCCCGGCATCACTTCCCTCGCGCCGCTGATCGAGCGCATCGCCGCGGAGCTCTCGCTGAGCCGCAGCTTCATCAGTCTGACCACGGCCTTGCCGGTGTTGTGCATGGGCCTGCTCGCACCATTGGCGCCGCGTCTGGCCATGCGCTGGGGCCTCGAACGTACCATCGTGCTTTGTCTTGGACTGATCGGCCTGGCGCTGCTGGCGCGTCTGGCCGCGCACCAGAGTGCGGTACTGATCGGCAGCGCAATCGCTTTGGGAGCCGCCATCGCGGTTGCCGGGCCTTTGCTGTCGGGCTTCATCAAACGTCACTTCGCCAGCCAGATGGGCCGTGTAGTGGGCTGGTATTCGCTGGGCATGGCTATCGGCGGTGCTGGCGGTGCGGTGCTCACGGCTCCGGCTACGGCGCTGTTCGGCGATGCCTGGCATCTGGGCCTGGCGGTGTGGGCCACGCCGGCGCTGCTCGGAGTGATGCTCTGGCTGTGGTTACCCAATCAGGTCAGCGCCGCTGACGAACAGGAAGGTGGTGGTCTGCCCTGGCGGCAGCCGCGCGCCTGGCTGATCAGCTGTTTCTTCGCCATTCAGGCGGGGTTGTTCTACGCTTTGGCGACCTGGGTGGTGGCGCGCTATCACGAAGCGGGACTGAGCCTGCTGCGTAGCAACTCGCTGCTGAGCATCTCGATGCTGATGGGGTTGCCCAGCTCCTTCCTGCTGCCCTGGCTGGCGCAGCGTTACAACGCCCGCTATCCACTGCTGCTGGCCTGCGGCGCGATAACCTGCGGCTGCCTGGCGATGGTTACCTTCATGCCGCGCCTGGTGCCGGAGTTGTGGGCGGTGATCATAGGCTTCTCGCTGGGCGGCTCTTTCGCCTTGTCGCTGGTGCTGCCGCTTTACGAAGCCGGCTCGCCACTGGCCGTCAGCCGCTGGACGGCGATGATGCTGTTCACCGGTTACAGCCTGGGCTGTCTGACGCCCATTCTCACCGGGCTGGCACGTGATCTGTCCGGCAGCTACCGTCTGCCGTTCACGGTGCTCACCGCGCTGGCACTGGTGATGACACTGGTGGCCTGGTTGTTGGGGCGCAGTCGGCGCCAGCCTCGCTGAAGAATTCGCGCCAGTTCCTTTCTTGCCCTGGCGTGCTGTGTTAGAAGGCGTTCTGCTTTTTCAGGAGTGCCGGTGTGGAGTCCGAATCCATCGTCTATGGCTGCATCCGCGACTGGCCCTCGGATGACCCCGAGTTGCGTCGTCTGCGCCGTGAAACCAATCGTGGCGTGCTGGCCGAACTGCCGGCCGGTGAGCTCTGGCCGTTTCTTGGCCGTGAAATGTTCTCCTTCTGCGAGGCGCCGGGGGCGGGCTTGTACCAGACCCAGGTGATCCACTTCGGCGCCAGCTACGGCGCGATCGAGTACGAGTGGAACCTGTGGATCGAGGCTTTCGAGGCGTTGCTCAAGCGGCTGTATTGGGCCAGCGCAGTGGTGCACCTGGATACCGAATTGGGTGGTCTGCACACCTTCCGCTGGGAATCCGACAACGGCTTGCACAGCCCGCAGGAGGGTGGACTGCGCGTGCGCTGCGCCTGGGAGCGCGAAGGTGCCTTGCGCGGTTAGGGGGCGAGGATGATCAACTATCTGTGGTTTGTGCTGGCTGCCCTGTTCGAGATCGCCGGCTGCTATGCCTTCTGGATGTGGCTGCGGCTCGATCGCAGTGCCTGGTGGATCGCTCCGGGGCTGCTCAGCCTGGCGTTATTCGCCCTGATTCTGACCCGCGTCGAAGCCTCCTTCGCCGGTCGCGCCTATGCTGCCTATGGCGGTGTGTATATCGTCGCTTCGCTGTTGTGGCTGGCGCTGATCGAAAAGACCCGGCCCATGCTCAGCGACTGGTTGGGCGCTGCGCTGTGTCTATCGGGGGCTTTGATCATCCTGCTGGGACCTCGGCTACATTCGTCCTGAACCGCTTATAAGCAGTAGAAGTAAAAAGTTCCGCTGTCATCAAATCTTTATATATCGGCAACTGCGCTGAAATAACCCCTCGCCAAGATTCCCCCCAGCACGAACGAGCCCTGCGCTCGGGTGTTTTCAACACTAAAAGTCCAACAGGGGAATTTCTCGATGATCCGTAAGCACTTCGCCGGTTTCGCAGCCAGCGCCCTGGCCCTGGCCGTTTCCGCCCAGGCTTTCGCCGGTACCGTCACCACTGACGGCGCCGATATCGTGATCAAGACCAAAGGTGGCCTTGAGGTCGCAACCACCGACAAAGAGTTCAGCTTCAAGCTGGGCGGCCGTCTGCAGGCCGACTACGGTACCTTCGATGGCTTCTACACCCGCGACGGTGACAAGGGCGACGCCGCCTACTTCCGTCGTGCCTTCCTAGAACTGTCCGGTACCGTCTACAAGGATTGGAAGTACGTCATTAGCTACGACCTGGCTCACAACGCTGGTAACAGCGATGACGGTTACTTCGACGAAGCATCGGTAACCTACACCGGTTTCAACCCGGTCAATATTCGTGTTGGCCGCTTCGACCCGGACTTCGGTCTGGAGAAAGCCACCAGCTCGAAGTGGATCACTGCCATCGAGCGTTCCTCCATCTATGAGATTGCCGACTGGGTCAACGGCCACGAGAACGGTCTGGGCGTACAGGCTAGCTCGGTAATCGGCAACATGGCATTCATGTCCGGTGGTGTTAGTGCCAAGGACAGCAACGACACCGACGGCGAGAGTGTGAAACAGTTCAACGTGCGCGGTGTATTCGCACCGATGGCTGAGGCAGGTAACGTTCTGCACCTGGGCTTGAACTACGCAACCCGTGATCTGGATGACACTGTTACCGATGCCCGTGTCCGTCCTCGTCTGACCGTACGCGGCGTTAGCACCAATGGCGGTAATGATGCTGGCACTAACGGCAACCGCGCGATTTTTGGTGGCGATGCCACCTCGATCTACGGTGGTACTAACACCGCTTACCGTGCAGGTGATCTCGATAACGATTCCGCCTGGGGTGCGGAACTGGCCTATGCCATGGGCCCGTTCTCCGCTCAAGCCGAATACCTGGCGCGCAAACTGAAGGCTGACCGCGCTGGCATCGAAGATATCAAGGCCAACGGTTACTACGCGCAACTGGCCTACACCCTGACCGGCGAATCCCGCGGTTACCGCCTGGATGGTGCACGTTTCGATGCGATCAAACCATCCAACAAGCAGCTGGGTGCCTGGGAAGTCTTCTACCGTTACGACAACATCAAGATCGAAGACGACAACGTCACCGTTGCCACCGCCACGCGCGAAGTGGGCGATACCAAGGCCAAGCTGCATACCGTGGGCGCGAACTGGTACGCCAACGATGTGGTCAAGGTCAGTGCCAACTACATCAAGGCCAAAACTGACGGTATCACCAACGCTGCCGGTGATGACGACGGTGACGCCTTTGTAATGCGCCTGCAGTACGCGTTCTAAGTGCTCCACTGATTGTGCTCCTGCTTGAGCCCCGCCAATGGCGGGGCTTTTTTATCTCAGCGTTGCAAGTGTTTGTTTTAAGACAGAGACAAGCCCCAGGCTAAACTCCTCGGAGATTTTCTGGTTTGTATGATTTTTGATCGGATTGGGGCGTCGAAAAACAGCATTGATCAGGCCAGCCTGAAATACGAGGCTCATTCAGACAATCCTTGGAGATATATTGCAGTCTGGCTTCTTGGATTCAGCTCATGCCCCTCACCATCATCGATTCGCTTCATGCTTTGCCCGCCGAGGTATGGGACGGGTTGCTGGCGCAGCCACAACCGTTCTTGCGCCACGCCTTTCTCAGTGCGCTGGAGGACAGCGGCAGTGTTGGCGGACACAGTGGCTGGCTGCCTTCGCACCGGCTCTGGTGCGATGAGCACGGGACGGTGCAGGCCGTGCTGCCGGCTTATCTGAAGCAGCACTCCTACGGTGAGTACGTGTTCGATCACGGCTGGGCTGACGCCTGTCGCCGTGCCGGTATCGGCTACTACCCCAAGCTGCTGGGCGCCGTACCGTTCTCTCCGGTAACCGGGGCGCGCTTGCTGGGCGATGCCCATGCGGCCGGGCAGTTGCTCGACGCGCTGACAGCCGGGCTGGACGCGGAAGAGTTGTCGAGCCTGCATATCAACTTCACCAGCCCGGCCTGCGATGCCGTCGTGGTGCAACGACCGGGTTGGCTGGAGCGCCTCGGTTGCCAGTTCCACTGGCACAATCGGGGTTACCGGGATTTTCAGGACTTTCTCGATGCGCTCAGTTCGCGCAAACGCAAGCAGATGCGCAAGGAGCGTGAGCAGGTCGCGGGGCAGGGCATCGAGTTCGACAGGCGTCTGGGCCATGAGCTGAGCGAAACTGACTGGGACTTCGTCTACCACTGTTACGCCAATACCTACCATGTGCGCGGTCAGGCGCCCTATCTGACGCGGGATTTCTTCAGCCTGTTGGCCGAACGCATGCCCGAGATGATTCGTGTGGTGTTCGCCCGGCAGCACGGTCGTCCGCTGGCCATGGCCTTCAGCCTGGTCGATGGCGATACCTTTTATGGCCGCTATTGGGGCTGCCTGGCCGAATTCGACCGGCTGCATTTTGAAACCTGCTTCTATCAGGACATGGAGTTGGCCATCGCCGAAGGTCTGCAACGCTTCGATGCTGGCGCGCAGGGTGAGCACAAATTGATTCGCGGTTTCGAGCCGGTCATCACTCGCTCTTGGCATTATCTCTGCCATCCTGGGCTGCATGCTGCGGTTGCCGAGTTTCTCGAGCAGGAGCGCTCTGGCGTGCGGGTTTACGCTGAACAGGCGCGCAGTTATCTGCCTTTTCGTCAGTCTGGCGAAGCCTGATCGAGCGATCAGGTTATCGCGTAAGGTTCGCAACGGCTGTTTGTCATAAGTTCCCTGTGTCGGAGATTTTTGCAAAAACTCCATAGCTTTCAGCAAGAAGCCCGCTCACCTCTGCCACTAAATTCCGCCCTTACTTTCGCGACAAGCGTTTTGTCTGCACGGACCGGTCTGGTTGAGCTGTAGCGATGACAACGGTTGCGCAGTCGAAAGGGTGGTAACGCGATTTGCCGGCCGCAGGCGCAAGCCAGTCAGGCCGGAGACAGTGCGCAAGCACTTGCCGATGCAGTGCGTGGTGATTGTATTGCGCCGGAATCTACCCTGATCATGTCCGGCGGTCATCGGCGTGACGAGGAACAGAGACCGGAGCCCCGTATCCGCTCAGGCGGATGCGCTTTGCCAAACCGGGCACGGTGCCCAAGAACAACAAACGAGAGGGGATCCCCCCAATGACAGCTAGTACTCCAATGCTCGTCACCTTCGTGGTGTACATCGCAGCCATGGTACTGATCGGCCTGATCGCCTATCTGCGTACCAAGAACCTTTCCGACTACATCCTCGGTGGCCGCAGCCTCGGTAGCTTCGTGACCGCGCTGTCCGCTGGTGCCTCCGATATGAGTGGCTGGCTGCTGATGGGCTTGCCGGGTGCGATCTTCGTTGCCGGTCTGTCGGAAAGCTGGATCGCCATCGGCTTGATTGCCGGCGCCTATCTCAACTGGTTGTTCGTCGCCGGCCGTTTGCGCGTGCAGACCGAGCACAACGGCAATGCCCTGACCCTGCCGGATTACTTCACCAACCGTTTCGAGGACAACAGCCGCCTGCTGCGAATCTTCTCGGCGCTGGTGATCCTGGTGTTCTTCACCATCTACTGCGCCTCGGGTGTGGTGGCCGGTGCCCGCCTGTTCGAGAGCACCTTCGGCATGTCTTACGGCACCGCCCTGTGGGCCGGCGCTGCAGCGACCATCGCCTACACCTTCATCGGTGGTTTCCTGGCGGTTAGCTGGACCGATACCGTGCAGGCCACGCTGATGATCTTCGCACTGATCCTCACCCCGATCGTGGTGATGATCGCCACCGGTGGCTTCGATCCGGCCATGGTGGCCATCGAGGCGGTCGACGCCACCAACTTCGACATGCTCAAGGGCGCCACCTTCGTGGGTGTGATCTCGCTGATGGCCTGGGGCCTGGGCTACTTCGGCCAGCCGCACATCCTGGCGCGCTTCATGGCCGCCGATTCGGTCAAGTCGATCCCGGCTGCCCGCCGTATCTCGATGACCTGGATGATCCTGACCCTGGCGGGTGCCGTGGCCGTAGGTTTCTTCGGTATCGCCTACTTCGCTGCAAACCCGGAAGTGGCGGGCCCGGTCGCCGAGAACCCGGAGCGCGTGTTCATCGAGCTGGCCAAGCTGCTGTTCAACCCCTGGATCGCCGGTATCCTGCTGTCCGCCATCCTGGCTGCGGTGATGAGCACCCTGAGCTGCCAACTGCTGGTGTGCTCCAGTGCGCTGACCGAAGACTTCTACAAGGCCTTCCTGCGTAAAGACGCTTCGCAGACCGAGCTGGTCTGGGTCGGCCGCGCCATGGTGCTGCTGGTCGCGTTGATCGCCATCGCCCTGGCGGCCAACCCGGACAACCGCGTCCTGGGCCTGGTGTCCTACGCCTGGGCCGGCTTCGGCGCTGCGTTCGGGCCGGTGGTCATTCTGTCACTGCTGTGGAAGGGCATGACCCGCAATGGCGCCCTGGCTGGCATGCTGGTCGGTGCCGCCACCGTGATCGTGTGGAAAAACTGGATTGGTCTGGGTCTGTACGAGATCATCCCGGGCTTCATCCTCGCTACCTTGGCCATCGTCATCTTCAGCCGCATCGGTAAGGCGCCGAGCCAGTCGATGCTGAGCCGCTTCGACCAGGCCGAGAGCGAGTACAAGTCGGTCTGATCCAGCTGGCTTGAATACAAGGCGATGACTGCCCGGCAGTCATCGCCTTTTTCGTTGTGCGCCCAGCATGGGCGCACTCCTGCGGGTGCAAGTCCCGCCGTAAGGTGATCACAGCGAACGAAGCGAAGCGCAACTGCATGAACGCCTGAGTTCCTACCTGGAGGGCTGGAAGGGCTACTACCGGTTGGCGCAAACGTCGCGAGTCTGGCAGATGCTGGACGAGTGGCTGCGTCATCGGTTGCGCGCGATCCAGCTCAAGCAGTGGAAGCAAGGCAAGACCATGTTCCGGGAGCTACGCGCACTGGGGGCAGGTCGTACAGTGGCACAACGGGTGGCGGCCAACAGCCGGCGCTGGTGGTGCAACATATGCCGATTATGGCACTAAGATAGGCGCACTTTAATTCGATGGATGTCGGTATGAGCAGCAATGACCCGCTTCACGGCCTGACCTTGCAGGCGATACTCGCGGCTCTGGTCGAGCGCATCGGTTGGGAGGGGCTGGCCCGCCAGGTCGACGTGCGCTGTTTCAAACATGAGCCGAGCATCAAGTCGAGCCTGACCTTTCTGCGCAAGACGCCCTGGGCACGGGCCAAGGTCGAGCAACTTTACCTGCAGCAGTTCAGGCCCTGAGGGCGTTCAGCTTCATCAGTTGAGTTCGAGCCCCAGAGTCTGCAAGGCCTGCCGGTAGCTGTTAGCGGCCATGCGCAGGCTGTTGTTGTGGTTGGCGCCGTCGATCAGCAGCAATTGCTTGGGCTCACGGGCCGCATCGAACAGGGCTTCGCTGAAACGGGCGGGCACGTAGCGGTCATCACGCCCGTGGGCGATCAGCACGGGGACGCCGACCGCGCCGATCTTGCTCAGTGAGTCGAACTCCTGCGACAGCAGCCAGCGCACCGGTAGCGAGGTATTGCTCACTGCGGTGGCCACATCGCCGAGGTTGGTGAAGCTGGATTCGACGATCAACCCCGCCGCTTGCGGCGACTGCTCGTCATCGGCCAGCTCATGGGCCAGGTTGACGGCCACCGCGCCGCCGAGGGAATGGCCGTAGATGAACCGCTTGCCCGCCTCTGGCTGCAGGCGCGCCAGGTGCTCCCAGGCGATCAGCGCATCCTGATAGACGCTGCGCTCGGAGGGTAGCGGGCCACGACTCTGGCCGAAGCCCCGGTAGTCCACCGCCAGCACCGAGAAGCCCATGGCGTGCAACTGCTCGATGCGGAACAGCTGGCCGGTCAGGTTCCAGCGTGAGCCATGCAGGTAGAGCAGCGCCGGGGCATCCTTGCGCGGCGCGGGCCACCACCAGGCATGCAGGCTTTCATCGGCTGCGAGCGCTGGCGATTGCAGCTGCACGTCCTCGACGCCAGCGGGCAGGCCGCTGAACCAGCGCGCGGTGCCGGGCTCGATACGAAACACCAGTTCGCGCTCGGTCTGCTCCAGTTTGGCGCAGCCGATGGGCAGGAGGACCAGCAGGCTGGCCAGAACGATCAGGCTCAGGCGACGGCGGCGCAGCAGAGCTAACCAGGGTGAGGGCATCGGCATACTCATGAACAGCAATGGATAATGCAGCCATGGACTGCACATCCGATGCCGGGTTTCGCCAGGGACTGAGCGCTGTGGTTACCAGGTATTACCGCCGGCTGATCTGCGCTGCGCTCATCGGCGTATCACACAGGGTGGAACTGCCGGGTTCGAGATAAGGCGCGAGGATCGGCGCCATGCCCTTGAGCACCTGTACCGGCAGGGCCGAGGTGAAGGTGAAGCGATCCGCCTCGCGTCCCGGTACGAATGCGGTCAGGGTGCCGTAGTGACGCGGGCCGAGGAAGAACACGAAGGTGGCCGTGCGGTTCATTGCCCGTGAACTGATCACCCGTCCGCCGGCTCCGACGCTTTCGATGCGGTTGTCACCGGTACCGGTCTTGCCGCCCAGGGTCAGATCACGCCCGTCCTGCAAGTGGAAGGTGCCCTGCAAGCGCCTTGCGGTACCGCCTTCGACCACCTGGGAAAGTGCATTGCGCAGCGCGGCCGCAACTTCCGAGGGCATCACTCGTTTGGCCCCGTGGGTGTTACGTTCGACCCGCGTCTCGTAGGGGGTGTCGGCGGCAAAGTGCAGTTCGTCGATGCGCAGTACCGGCTGGCGAATGCCGTCGTTCTGGATGATGCCCATCAGCTCGGCCAGCGCTGCCGGCCGGTCACCGGAACTGCCCAGGGCAGTGGCCAGAGAGGGCACCAGGTGCTGGAAGGGATAGCCGAGGTTCTTCCAGCGTCGGTGAATATCGGAGAAGGCCTCCACCTCCAGCATGATGCGGATACGGCTGTCGCGGGCACTCTTGTGCCGGGTGCGCAGCAGCCAGCCATAGACTTCCTGGCGCTCGTCGACGCTGGCTGCCACGGCGTCGCTGAAGGTGGCCTGCGGGTTGTCGATCAGATACTTCAGTAGCCACAGTTCCAATGGATGCACGCGAGCGATATAGCCCTGATCCGGCAGGCTGTAGGCGCCAGGGCCGTATTCCTTGTACAGACGCGCGATGCGTTGATCGGTAAGTTTTTCCTGTGGCAGTTGCGCCCGCAGAAAAGCGGCGAAGGTTTCTTCATCGGCCTGCGGCAGCAGGTAACGGTGCACAGCGCCCAGACGCACAGAGGTCTGGCGCAAACCGCTGATGAAGGTCTCCAGACGCTGCTGCTGCGGCTGGCCCTGGTACTTGCGCCAGAAGCGCAGCAGGAAGGTACGCCCCTCCTGGTCAGCGAAGCGTTGCAAATATTTCTGGCGGCGTGGGTCTTTGTCGTCCTTGAGCAGCTCGGCGCTGTTCTGATAGGTGCTGTAGCGCACCAGATCGCGCATCAAGCGCACGAACGGCAGGTTGATCGACTCGCGCAGGGATTCACGCAGGGTCGGGTTGCGGCCGTTGTCCTCGCGGCGGAAGTTACCGAAGGTGTGCAGGCCTCCGCCGGTAAAGAAGCGTTCGTGCGGGCTGGCCGAATAGCGTCGTTCCAGCGCAGCTTCCAACATGCTGGCCAGATCGGCGCCGGGGTTGGCCAGCAGATAGGCGACTGCCCAGCGGCTCAGGTAGTCCTGCTCGGCGATCTCGACGTTACGCAGCTCGGCCGGGTTCTTGTCGGCGTGGCGCTGATGCAGCTCGGCGATGATCTCCAGATAAGTCGCCAGCACCCGTAGCTTGGCGGTAGACCCCAGTTCCAGCTTGCTGCCTTCGTTGATGTCGAAGGGCTGGTCGGTGCTGTCGGTCTGCACGCGTACCCGACTGCCGGTGGCCGTGCGCTCGAACAGGGTGAAGCTGTAGCGCACCTCGGCGGTCTTTTCCGGGGACAGCAGGCGCTCGCCGAACAGGCCGATCTTGCCGGCGAATTCGGGGTCGGCCAGGCGTTGCAGGTAGAGGCTGGTCTCCTGCTGCAGATCGCGTTGCAGGGTGCTGCGTGCGGCCAGATCGAGGCGGTCCAGATCATACAGGGGCATGCCCAGCAGGTTGGACAGGCGTGAACGGGCCACGCTGATGCCCTTGTCGCTTTCCACCGGCCGTAGATTGGGTTCCTGTTGCCAGTCGCGGTATTGCAGCTTCTGCGTCAGCGCCGCGTCACGCAGCTCTGCGTCGATCAACCCGCCTGCCGCCAGCAGGCGGATATGACTCTCCGTCAGTGCTTCCATCTCCTTGCGCCCTTGTGCCAGATAGTAGGAGGGACGGCGTTGGGCGATCATCAGTGACAGCATCTGGCGCAGAGCCAGGCCACGCTCAGCCATACTGGCGTCGGGTGCACGGGCTGGGTCGAGTAGCGCATTGCTGCGCTCGAAATCCGCGCCGTACCAGATGCGCAGGCCGTCAGCCAGGCCATGGACCTCGCCATGCCCTGGGGCGGCTGACAGCGGTACGCTGTTGAGGTAATCGCGGACGATGCGCTGACGTGCCTCGAGCGTCTGTGGTCCGTGCTGATAGGCGCGCACGCTGGCGGAAATCATCTGCCGCAGCTTCTCGCCGGCAGACAGCGTCAAGCCATCGGGAGAGTGACGGTACTTCTCCAACTGCGTGGCCAGGGTACTGCCACCAGCGGACTGGTCCTGCACGTCGAGCATCTTGCCAAGCTGCGACAGTGCGGCCATGGCGAAGCGTGGCCAGTCTACCGCCGGGTTGGCCAGCGGTTGCGACGCGTCGAGCAGGTGTCGGTTCTCGATGAACAGCAGGCTATCGACCACCAGCGGCGCGATACTGGCGAAGTCGGCGTAGCCCTGCTGCGGGTAACGAAATTCGTAGAAGGGCGTACCCCGGCAGTCGCTGATGCTCAGGCCGCTCTGGCTTTTCTCGGTAAAGGGCGGGAACAGCCCTCGACGGCTGTAGGCCAGCAGGGCGTCGGAGAAGCGCGCCTGTTCGGTGATCTGATAATCGCGTTGGTGCAGGCGTTCCAGCATCAGCGGCAGATGGGCATAACCCTGGCGTTTGTCGAAGGGGCCGTCGCTTGGGTACAGGATCCGATCGCTGGGGCCAGGCTCGACCTGGTAGGTAAGGCTTGCGGCATAACGGCTCAGCTCGCGTGACTGCAGACGGGCGCTGCGTGATTCGAATACCAGCAGGGCAGTAGTGGCCAGTACCAGAACCGCCAGCACAAGGTAGAACGTCAGGCGCCAGTAACGCCCCGTTTTCGCAACCAGGTCATGCTGCCGTGGTTTGCCTTGCCATGCTGCACCCATAGATCACCGGCGTGGCCTGTCAGCATTGTTGCGAGGCGCCTGGCCGGCTGCTGACCTCAGCTCGCCAGGGCTGCGTCCTTTCTTCTGTCCTGATGACAGCTTAGACGCTGGCGGGCTGTCTGGCCGGCGGTTTTATCGATTGCCCGAGTGGTACGCCGCAGCGGGCAGGCCTGCTAGACTCGCCAGAGCGCATCGATGCAGGGCTGCACCATGCAACGCGACCACCGGGAACAGCTTCAGCAAAGCTGGCAGGCCAATGCCGACGCCTGGGCTGCTGCAGTGCGTGAGCAGCGCATCGAAAGCCGGCGCCTGGTCACCGATGCTGCGATCATCCAGGCCGTCTTGGCGCTGCAGCCCAAGCGGGTCCTGGACATTGGCTGCGGCGAGGGCTGGTTGTGCCGTGGTCTGGCCGAGCATGGCATCGAACCGGTCGGGGTGGATGCCTCTGCACCGCTGATCGAGGCGGCGCGCGCCGCGTGCGACGGGCGCAGTCAGTATCGGGTCTGTGGCTATGCCGAGCTGGAAGAGCATGCCGAGCAACTCGGGCGTTTCGAGGTGCTGGTCTGCAACTTCACCCTGCTTGAAGAACCCTTGCAGCCGATTCTGCGCAGCCTGCACGGCTTGCTGGTACCTGGCGGCAGTCTGCTGATCCAGACACTGCATCCGTGGCGGGCCAGTCATGGCGAGCCTTATCAGGACGGTTGGCGGGTCGAGGATTTCGTCGGTTTCGGTGAGGGTTTCCAGGCGCCGATGCCCTGGTTCTTCCGTACGCTGCAATCCTGGTTGACGCTCATCGGCGAAACCGGCTGGCGCCTGGAGTGGCTGCAGGAGCCGCTTCACCCCGAGAGTGTTCAGCCAGTCTCCCTGCTGTTATTGCTCAAGCCACTGTGAGCTGAAGGCCGGCAGGCGACCTGTTGATCATCAGTTGGCTGCCGGATCCGCCGCCAGGCGCCCGGCGTCCTGAAGCAAGGCCTTGAGGAACGCTTCCTGCAGTTCGGGGTCATTGCGTGTCAGCTCGATCAGACTCTGCTCCAGTTCACTGGCCTCTTCTTCAAGGCCCAGGTCGGACAGGCGTTTGACTCGATGAACCCATTGGTCGACATCATCGCCCTCAAGGTCATCGAAGATCAGATCATGTGCCTCGCGTAGCTTGCCGCGCAGGGTATGACTGACCATGAGCGTTGCTTCTGCGCGTGCGATGTCATCGCCAAGCTGGTCTTCAACGCTCAGTTGCAGCATGTTCAGACGGCCGATGTCCTGTTCGGTGAAGGGGCTGTCCAGCAGGTTGAGGCGCAGCACGCCGCTGTTGTCGGTGAGTAGCTCGAACTGCTGGTCACCCGCCTTGACCTGCACCGGGCGCTCGCTCCAGGGCAGGTTGGTGTATTCCATGCGCCTGTCGCGCTGCACCTCGTTGATGCTCGCCAGGTTCTGCTCAGCGCGCCCATTGGACTCGACGTTCATGAACGGGTTGAGCCCGGCCATGCCGTAACTGATCCAGTCGCGGGTCGCGGTTTCCGGCAGGCTGCCGAGCAATACGACATTGAGGATGTTGGCGCCCACACCGGCTACCACGGCTACTGCGCCCATTGGCACTTCGTAGAGTTCGCGCCAGGGTTGGTAGGGGGTGTAACGGTCGTAGCGACGGGTCACCTCGAAGGTCGTGACCTCGTAGCTCTTCTGGTCATGCACACGCACCCGGCGCTGCGGCAGCTCCAGCACCTTGGGTTCGCCGGCATCAATCTGCAACTGGTGATCCAGCAGTTTGCGTTCGACGCGCTCCTCGTGTTCGCTGCGTTGCGGCAACTGATTGGCGCAGCCGCTGAGGAAGAGGGCGCCGCACAGGGCGGCACCGATGAGGCGAAGGTTGTTGCTCGTGTGCATGATGTCTCGGTAGGGCGTGATCAGCGGCGGATGCGGGCTTGCAGGAAAGGCAGGATCTCGGCCAGCGGCACGGCTTGCGGGTCGGTTTCGGCGCGGCTCTTGTACTCGAGGTTGCCCTCGGCCAGGCCACGGTCGCTGACCACGACGCGGTGCGGAATACCGATCAGCTCCATGTCGGCGAACTTGATGCCGGGGCTGGTTTTCTTGTCGCGGTCATCCAGTAGCACTTCATAGCCGGCGGCGGTCAACTCGGCATACAGTTTGTCGGTGGCTTCGCGCACCTGCTCGGTTTCGTAGCGCAGCGGCACCAGGGCGATCTGGAACGGCGCCAGGGCATCGTTCCAGCGAATGCCGCGCTCGTCGAAGTTCTGCTCGATGGCGGCTGCCACCACGCGCGATACGCCGATGCCGTAGCAGCCCATGGTCAGAGTCACCGGCTTGCCGTTCTCGCCGAGCACCTGGCAGTTCATCGCCTCGCTGTACTTGGTGCCGAGCTGGAAGATGTGGCCGACTTCGATGCCGCGCTTGATTTCCAGAGTGCCCTGGCCGTCCGGGCTGGGGTCGCCGGCAACGACGTTGCGCAGGTCGGCAACCTCCGGCAGCGGCAGGTCGCGTTCCCAGTTGACGCCAAAGTAGTGCTTGTCTTCGATGTTGGCACCGGCGGCGAAATCGCTCATCAGCGCTACGCTGCGGTCGATGATGCAGGGGATCGGCAGGTTGACCGGGCCCAGCGAGCCGGGGCCGGCGCCGATGGCTGCGCGAATCTCGGCTTCGCTGGCCATCTGTAGCGGGCTGGCCACCTGCTCCAGGTTGGCGGCCTTGATCTCGTTGAGTTCGTGGTCGCCACGCACGATCAGGGCGATCAGCTTGCCTTCCTCGGCGGCGTGCACCACCAGGGTCTTGATGGTCTTCTCGATGGCCAGGCCAAAACCTTGAACCAGTGCATCGATGGTCTTGGTATCGGGGGTATCGACCAGGCGCATCGCTTCGGTCGCAGCACCGCGCGTTTTCTCGCGCGGGATGGCTTCGGCTTTCTCGATGTTGGCGGCGTAGTCGGAGACATTGCTGAAAGCGATATCGTCTTCACCCGAGTCGGCCAGCACATGGAATTCGTGCGAGCCGGTGCCGCCGATGGAGCCGGTATCGGCCTGCACCGGACGGAAGTTCAGGCCCAGGCGGCTGAACACGTTGCAGTACGCCTGATGCATGCGGTCATAGGTTTCCTGCAGCGACGCCTGGTCGGCATGGAAGGAATAGGCGTCCTTCATGATGAACTCACGGCCGCGCATCAGACCGAAGCGCGGACGGATTTCGTCACGGAACTTGGTCTGGATCTGATACAGGTTGATCGGCAACTGCTTGTAGCTGTTCAGCTCGTTGCGGGCCAGATCGGTGATCACTTCTTCATGAGTCGGGCCAACGCAAAATTCGCGGTCATGGCGATCCTTGACGCGCAGCAACTCGGGGCCGTACTGCACCCAGCGCCCGGATTCCTGCCACAGCTCGGCCGGCTGAATGGCGGGCATCAGCACCTCCAGGGCGCCGGCGGCGTTCATCTCCTCGCGCACCACGTTCTCGACCTTGCGCAGTACGCGCAGGCCCATCGGCAGCCAGGTGTACAGGCCGGAGGCCAGCTTGCGGATCATGCCGGCACGCAGCATCAGCTGGTGGCTGATCACCACGGCATCGGAAGGGGTTTCTTTCAGGGTCGAGAGCAGGAACTGACTGGTACGCATGTTTGGCCGTTCTGTCGGTTGCGAGGGCTTGGAATAGGCGGGCATTGTACGGTGCCTATACAGTGGCGTACAGGACGGGCGCAGGGCACGAGTGCTGCTGCGTTCGCCGGGAGGAATAAATAGTGGGACTGACTGCACTTGAGGTTCAGACCCTGATTCGGGGTGGGCTACCAATGGCCGAGGACATCGATCTGCGGATCGACCGGCTCGACGAGGAGGGCGTGCTGGCGCGTGTCCCCTTTCATACCAAATTGGTGCGTCCGGGCGGGACGCTGTCTGGCCCGACCATCATGGCGCTGGGGGATGCGGCGATGTATGCCGTGGTGCTGGGGCGTCTGGGGCGGGTGGAGATGGCGGTGACGTCCAATCTCAATATCAACTTTCTGGTCAAACCCAAGCCGGTGGATTTGTTGGCAGAGGCGCGAATACTGCGCTTGAGTCGGCGTCAGGCCGTCTGTGAGGTTTCGCTTTATTCAGCGGGTAACGAGGATGAGTTGGTTGCGCATGTAACGGGGACATACGCGTTGCCGATTTAAATCTCTAGGGGCTAAATAAAGAAACCCGGCCATGGCCGGGTTTCTTTTATACCGCTATCGAGTAGCGCTGACGTTACAGAACGCTCAGCGGGTATTCGACGATCAGGCGGAAGTCGTTGTTGTCTGCGCCGTACTCATCATTTTGAACGCTGTTGGCACGCCAGATAGCGCTACGCAGGCGGAAGGAGAGATCCTTAGCGGCGCCTTCCTGGATGACGTACTTAGTTTCGAAGTTGAACTCGTGCTCTTTGCCCTCTTCGCCAACACCGGTATCGATATTGTCGCCATAGACATAACGAGTCATGAAGCTCAAGCCCGGAACACCATACTCGGCCATGTTCAGGTCATAGCGAACCTGCCAGGAGCGCTCGTCCTTGCGGTCGAAGTCGGAGTATTGAATGGAGTTGGCAGTCCAGATGGTACCACCGCCGTCGATGCCGTAGGCGTAAGCCGTATCACCGGAGGAACGCTGGTGTGCAATGGTGAACGTATGGGCGCCCAGGGAGTAGGCTGCTGCCAGGCTCCAGAGTTTGTTATCGATTTCGCCAGACAGCTTACGACCGTCATCGTCAGTTTTATAGGCATTGAAGTCGAAATTCAGCGCCTGATTTTCTGCCAGAGGCAGATTGTAGTTCAGGTTGATGTATTTCTTTTTCAGATGGTCTTCAACGTCGGAGGCGTGAATCGCACCGCTGAAGTTGTCAGTAAAGCTATAGCTGGCACCAACAATGTTGGCTTCAGTCAGCTCGCGACCATCGCGACCAGTAGCTGTTTGGCGGCTGATGGCTGTGAAGCGACCGGCAGTCAGCTCAAGACCTTCGATTTCATTACTGGTGAGCAAGGTACCAGTGGCCACTTCCGGCAGAATGCGGGCGTCATCGGTAGTGAAGACTGGGCTCGCAACCATCTGATTGCCATACTTGAGTACGGTGTCAGAAATGCGGAATTTTATAGCACCGCCAACTTCGCTCTGCGTATCTTCTGCTTCGCCTTCTCCATTCTTGGAGAACTGGCCAATACCAGCACGACCCTTGCCAGTATCGAGCTTGATGCTGCTTAAGGAGTGAGCGTCAACACCTACACCAACGGTACCTTGGGTGAAGCCAGACTCATACAAAAGACGAATGCCAAGGCCGAATTCTTCGCTGTAACCGTTACGCTTGTCGGACGCGTCATCGGTTGTGGTGTCTGCGCCATTTTTGTAGTCACGGTTGTGATACAGGGCACGGTTGAAAATGTTGAAGCTGCTGTCTTCGATAAAGCCATTCGACTCGGACTGGCTGGACGCCACGGCCATTTGGCTGGTGCCCGCGGCGACTGCCAGGGCGATTACGCTCCACTTCATCACTTGCATCGTGATTGCTCCTTTGGTTTAGAAGAGTTGCGCTGCCCACTGTTTTTTTATATGGGCGGCTCTTTCTTTTTGTGTCGGCGGTAACTTATAGCACGCAGCCAAGGTTGGCGATAGTTGCAGTCTATTCGTTGCGACTTCTGCGGCTCCGTGTCGCATGGAGTTGAGGGAATGTCGCAAATGTGTAGCTCTGCAGCGCGTGCTACGGCTGGCCGACGTTTTCGCGGTTCTGCGGTGCCGGGTACCGCTGTTATTCAACGACTGCACGGCTTGCCGGGCATTGTGTTGGACATTAGCAAGAGTCGTGCTCAAAACCGGATGTGCTCTGTAAAACCTTGTTTTTACGCTGTGTGGGGCCTTATATCAGGTCAGCGGACTCAAGGGTGGCGCGGGTTTGTCGCGACTGGGTGTGCTGTCGGCAGTTCGCAGTCAGGGGCCTGTTTGGGCCTGGCCAGGGCCTGCATGGGGTAACGCCTGGGGGCATGCATTATGAGTAGAAGCATCATGTTGCACGGCTGCGGTGCGTCTCAGTATCGAGTGCCTTGCGCTGGTGCAGGGGCTGCGGATGAATTGTCCGATGGGCCCGCGTATGCTGCGCGCCATCGCGTGGCCCAGGCGCTACGCTTGAGTGATCTGTTCAAAGGAGAAGAATCGCCATGTTCGCTCTGGATTCACGTCTTCAGCAGGATTGCCTGCTGGTCGGGGACTTTGCATTGAGTCGTCTGCTGTTGATGAACGATGCCCACTACCCCTGGTTTATCCTCGTTCCGCGTCGAGAGGAAGTGAGCGAGCTGTTCCAGCTCGATGCGGCTGATCAGCGTCAGCTGTGGCAGGAAACCACGCTGCTGGCCGAAACCCTCAAGGATACTTTTGCCGCCGACAAGATGAATGTCGCCACGCTTGGCAATGTGGTGAGTCAGCTGCATATGCATGTGATCGTGCGTCGGCGCGATGACATTGCCTGGCCCGCGCCGGTCTGGGGGCGGCATCCGGCGCAGCCTTACGAGGCGAGTCAGGTCGAGCAGATCATCGCCAGGTTGCGGCTGGTGCTGACCAGGGATTTTCAGTTTGCCGGAGAGCCTGCATGAGCCTTGAGTCGCGGATCATGGAGCTGGAAAGCCGCCTGGCTTTTCAGGATGACACCATTCAGGCATTGAGTGATGAGCTGGTCGAGCAGGGCAAGCGTATCGAGCGCATGCAGTTGCAGCTAAAGGTTCTGGCGCGTCGCCAGGAGGAATTGAGTGGGCAGGCGGGGATTGCCGAAGACCAAGCGCCGCCTCCGCACTATTGATGTGAAAAAGCCCGGTTTCCCGGGCTTTGCTTTGGCTGCCGCTCAGCGCCGCGCAGGGGGCGCTGCGATCACGTCTTCGGCCTGCAGGCCCTTGTCACGCTGCATGACCGAGAACTCCACACGTTGGCCTTCGACCAGTACGCGGTGGCCTTCGCCGCGAATGGCGCGAAAGTGCACGAAGATATCCTCGCCCGAGTCGCGGGAAATGAAGCCAAAGCCTTTGGATGTATTGAACCACTTGACCGTGCCAGTCTCGCGATCGTCATCGCCGAAGCTGCTGCTGACGCTGGTAGGCTGCGAGGGTGCGCGTTGTTCTGGGCTGCGAGGGGCGGTCTTCAGGTGTGCGGCAAGGTTCAGCGCCACGGCGACGAGCAGGGTCAGCAGTGGCAGCCAGATGGCTGGTTGACCGCCAATGTTGGGCAGTGGGGCAAGCAGGATCAGACTTTGTATCACCGTGGCCAGTATCAGCAGTGCAGAAGACAGGCCGAGCAGTTGCTGCCGTGCAGCCGGAGCGCTCTGTTGTTGCGAGGCGGCCAGCAGGTTGAGCAGGCCAGTCAGTGCCAGGTAGACGGCATCAGGGGTGGTCAGCAATGAAGTGGAAAAACCGGGTACGGCGCAAAGCAGCAGGGCAGCAAACCCTGTAACGAGATGGGCAATCTTCAACATCTTCGATGAACTCACTAATTGATGATGACTCAAGGTGTTGCGGAGGGAGCGCGCTTCGCTAGTGGCCAACTGAACGGCCATGGCGCGCGCCGGTATACAAGGTTGGCCATGCCACAGGAAGGTGATATGGCAGGCCGGCCTATTTAACAGCAAAGAAGATGGCTTCTCAAATCAAGCGCTTACTATCGCTTCGCTGATCGCGGGGTGTACCTGATTGCGTCCTGCACGCTTGGCTTGATAGAGCGCATCATCGGCACGGGTCAGGAGGGATTCGAACGTGTCACCGTTTTCGGCTAGAGCGCAGCCGAAGGACGCAGTGATGCTGTCCAGAATCTGGTCCGTGCGTCTGACCTTGACCCGCAGGGACTGAATCTTGTTGCGCAATTGTTCGGCGAAGGTCAGTACCTCGCCAAGGCTGGCGCAATTGCGCAGCACGACGCAGAACTCCTCGCCCCCATAGCGCGCTGCGAAAGCCTCGGGTGGCAACAGGTTGCGCAGCAGTTGCTCGACATGCTGGAGTACGCGGTCGCCCAGGGGGTGGCCGTACTGATCGTTGAACTGCTTGAAATGATCGATATCCAGCATCAGCAACGCCAGCCCGTCTGTTGACTCGCTCAGGGCGCATTCCAGCAGGCGGGTAAAGGCGTGGCGATTGAATACGCGGGTCAGGCTGTCGAGCGTTGCAGCCAGGTGGGCGCGCTCCAGTTGGCTACGCAGATGGGTTATTTCCTGCTGTGCGGCGCGCAGGCGATAGAGGAATTTTTCCTGCTGGTCGTGCATCAGTTGCGTGCTTTCCTGCAGCTCGCTGAGCACGCCCGGCAGATCGTCGATGATCGGCTCCTGCAGGGCGCTGAGACCCTGGCTCAGGCTCTGCTGGTAGTGCTGGCTACCGATCACGCTGCTGGAAACGTTGCCTTCGATGTCGTCGACCAGCTCGATGACTTGTTGCTGGCCGGCGCGTGCTTCTTCCAGTTCGCCGCGGATGATGTAGTCGCGAAACAGGCGGCTGGCGGTTTCCGGGGGGAATACGTCGAAGTCCTCGACCACCTTGTCCAGGCGTCGGTTGAGTTCGGGTTCGCTGCCTCTGCTGTAGGTGTACCAGAGTGCATAGTGCACCGGGTTGGGCGGTATGGCGTGGCGCATCATCAGCGGCACCGCTTGTTTCAGTAGTTCCGCCGCCTCGCGGGTTTCTTCCGGGTAGAGGTTGATGATGCTGGGCGGTTTGTTCGCTTGACTCATTGCGGCAGGAACTCGCTGGCTAATGGCCAGAGCATAGATCAGGGGATAACTATGTGCCTAATGAAAAGGCCCGGATGACCGTAATGCTGTTCACATAAGAAATGGTCGGACGCGATGAGTCCCCTCGCCCCTTTGGGGAGAGGGCTAGGGCGGGCCGCGTTCGGAGAGGGAAAACTGGCAGGTTTGCGGTGTTTTCAGCCCTCTCCCCCAGCCCCTCTCCACTAGGCGTGCCCCCAATGTATGGGAGAGGGGAGCCAAGCGTGTGCAACCTTAAGTGAACAGCATTCCCGGATAACCGGGCCTTGGGAGTCAGGCTGCGAGCAGACTGCGCAGCATCCAGGCGGTTTTCTCGTGTACCTGCATGCGTTGGGTCAGCAGATCAGCCGTCGGTTCGTCACTGACCTTGTCGAGCAGCGGGAAGATATCGCGAGCAGTGCGCACCACGGCTTCCTGGCCCTGAACCAGCTGTTTGATCATGTCTTCTGCCGTGGGCACGCCTTCTTCTTCCTTGATCGACGACAGGCGAGCGTACGCGGCGTAGGTGCCCGGTGCCGGGAAGCCCAGAGCGCGAATACGTTCGGCAATGGCGTCGACGGCCAGGGCCAGTTCGGTGTACTGCCCTTCGAACATCAGGTGCAGGGTGTTGAACATCGGGCCGGTGACGTTCCAGTGGAAGTTGTGGGTCTTCAGATACAGCGTGTAGGTGTCGGCAAGCAGGTGCGAAAGGCCTTCGGCAATGGCGGCGCGATCCTGTTCGGCGATTCCGATATTGATTTCCATGATTTCTCCTTTCAGTTGGTCCGGGCGTGGCCCGCATGATGAGTGAAGGCTAACACGCGGGCTGCCAGGATGAACCTGGCTTATATCAATGAATACGATGTTTGGATGTTGTCGATAACGAACGGTTCATTTTTCAATGGGTCGCATCCGCTCGTCGAAGCAGCGCTCAGCGATGAGCCAGGGTTGGCTGCTGTTGCAAGGTTCGGTTGAACACCTCTACCCAGTGGACGCTGCACAGTTGCCGGATCTGTCCGCTGTCAGGCTTATGATCGCTGCCCTCCAGGGCCTGATCCAGCAAGGTGCGTAACCGGTCGAGGCTAAGCAGCAGGATATCGCCCAGCAGGCTGTCGAAGGTCATGGCGCCGCAACGCAGGGCGTCGAGTACGTCCTCGATGGCTTGTGGTGGCGGCATCTGTGTGTTGAGCTCGACGTAACCCAAGTTGCCTTTGAGCGTATGGATCAGGCGAAACAGCTCGCGCAGTCTTTCCGCGCTTTTGGGCGCTCGTTCAAACTCGATCAGCAGTGGTTCGCAGCGTGGTAGCTGCTCGGCGGCTTCGAGGCGAAAGTCTTCCAGCAGGTCGCTGGGCAGGTTGCTGCGCATGGTCGTTCTCCTGGCGGGAGGCTTCATCGATTATAGAAGCCATCTGCCGGGCGGCTGCGTCATGGCGATTTACGCTATATAATCCCGCTCTTTATCGGCGTGCGACGTACAGTTGGACGTTTGCTGCGGTGTGGCTCCTGCCCAGGGCGCTGGGGGCTGCCTGACCTATCCAAGACCTTAGAGAAGCGAAACACGATCATGATGCGCAGCCACTATTGCGGCCAGTTGAACGAGAGCCTGGATGGCCAGGAAATCACCCTTTGCGGCTGGGTACATCGTCGCCGTGACCATGGCGGGGTGATCTTCCTCGATATCCGTGATCGTGAAGGCCTGGCCCAGGTGGTATTCGATCCTGATCGTGCCGAGAGCTTCGCCAAGGCCGACCGCGTGCGCAGCGAATACGTGGTGAAGATCACCGGCAAGGTTCGCCTGCGTCCGGCCGGTGCGGTCAACCCGAACATGGCCTCCGGCGCCATCGAAGTGCTGGGCTATGAACTGGAAGTTTTGAACGAGGCGGAAACCCCACCGTTCCCGCTCAACGAATACAGTGACGTTGGCGAGGAAACCCGTCTGCGCTATCGATTCATCGATCTGCGCCGTCCGGAAATGGCCGAGAAGCTTAAGCTGCGTTCGCGCATCACCTCGAGCATCCGCCGTTACCTGGATGACAACGGTTTCCTCGATGTCGAGACGCCGATCCTGACCCGCGCCACGCCGGAAGGCGCGCGCGACTACCTGGTGCCGAGCCGCACCCACGCTGGCAGCTTCTTCGCCCTGCCGCAGTCGCCGCAGTTGTTCAAGCAACTGCTGATGGTCGCCGGCTTCGACCGCTACTATCAGATCGCCAAGTGCTTCCGCGACGAAGACCTGCGCGCCGACCGCCAGCCGGAATTTACCCAGATCGACATCGAGACCAGCTTCCTCGATGAAAAAGACATCATGGACATCACCGAGACCATGGTGCGCAACCTGTTCAAGGAAGTGCTGGACGTCGAGTTCGGTGAGCTGCCGCACATGACCCTGGCCGAAGCCATGCGCCGCTTTGGCTCGGACAAGCCGGACCTGCGCATTCCGCTGGAGCTGGTGGATGTGGAGGATCAGCTCAAGGACGTCGAGTTCAAGGTTTTCGCCGGCCCGGCCAACGACCCGAAATGCCGCGTAACCGCGCTGCGCGTACCGGGTGGGGCGAGCATGCCGCGCAAGCAGATCGACGACTACACCAAGTTCGTCGGCATCTACGGCGCCAAGGGCCTGGCCTATATCAAGGTCAACGAGCGTGCGGCCGGCGTTGACGGTCTGCAGTCGCCGATCGTCAAGAACATCCCGCTGGATAACATCAACGTCATCCTCGACCGCGTTGGCGCTGTCGACGGCGATATCGTGTTCTTCGGTGCCGACAAGGCCAAGATCGTCAGCGAAGCCCTGGGCGCGCTGCGCATCAAGCTGGGTCATGACCTCAATCTGTTCACCTGCGAGTGGGCGCCGCTGTGGGTCGTCGACTTCCCGATGTTCGAAGAGAACGATGACGGTAGCCTGACCGCCATGCACCACCCGTTCACCGCGCCGAAGTGCACCCCCGAGGAGCTGGAGGCCAATCCGGCTGCCGCGCTGTCGCGTGCCTACGACATGGTGCTCAACGGCACCGAGCTGGGTGGCGGTTCGATCCGTATCCACGACAAGGCCATGCAGCAGACCGTGTTCCGTGTGCTTGGCATCAGCGAAGAGGAGCAGCAGGAGAAGTTCGGCTTCCTGCTCGATGCACTCAAGTACGGTGCGCCGCCCCATGGTGGTTTGGCCTTCGGTCTGGATCGTCTGGTGATGCTGATGACCGGCGCACAGTCGATCCGCGAAGTGATTGCCTTCCCGAAAACCCAGAGTGCGGCCTGCGTCATGACTCAGGCGCCGGGTATTGTCGACAACAAGTCGCTGCGCGAGCTGCACATTCGCCTGCGCGAGCAACCCAAGGCCGAATAAGCCTGTCAAAGAAGCCTGGAGATTCCAGGCTTCTTCGTTATGGGGTGGAGACTCAAACTCTTACGCCCCGGTAATCGTGAAACCTTATAGATGGAGTGAGTTATGGCTGGTCATTCCAAATGGGCCAATATCAAGCACCGCAAGGGGCGTCAGGACGCCAAACGGGGCAAGATCTTCACCAAGCTGATTCGTGAACTGACGGTCGCTGCCAAGCACGGCGGGCCGATTCCGGCGGATAACCCGCGTCTGCGCCTGGCCGTGGACAAGGCGCTGACCAATAACATGTCGCGTGACGTGATCGACCGCGCCATCGCCCGCGGCGCCGGCAACAACGAAGCCGACAACGTCGTCGAGTTCAGCTACGAGGGCTACGCACCCAGCGGTGTGGCGATCATCGTCGAAGTGATGACCGACAACCGTAACCGTACCGCTGCCGAAGTGCGCCATGCCTTCACCAAGTGTGGTGGCAACCTGGGCACTGACGGTTCGGTGGCCTACATGTTCGAGCGCAAGGGCCAGATCAGCTTCGCGCCGGGTGTCGATGAGGACGCGCTGATGGAAGCCGCCCTGGAAGCCGGTGCCGATGATGTAGAGATGGGGGAGGATGGCTCGGCCCTGGTGTGGACCAGCTTCACCGAGTTCCATGCCGTCAACGAAGCACTGAGCGCTGCTGGTTTCAAGGCCGAGGAAGCGGAAATCGCCATGATCCCCTCGATCAGCGCGCCGATTGCCGATCTGGAAACCGCGCAGAAGGTCTTCAAGCTGATCGACATGCTCGAAGACCTGGATGACGTGCAGAACGTCTACCACAACGCCGAAGTCGCTGACGAGATCATGGAGCAGCTCGGCTGAAGCTGTAGCCCGGAGGTGTAGGGTGAGTAGGGTGGAGTCCGTGTGTGTCCGCTATGGGTAAGCGGCCCTGGTGGGCTGAAGCCCACCCTACGCTCCCCCTGCGTCTGCCCAGCGCCCCTTCTGCGGTTTTCTCTGGTTCCTCAGGTGCGTCACGAGTGACGGCGCATGAGGACGCCCGTATACTCGCCAACTGGATAAATAGACAGTTGCCGACATGACCCTCATCCTAGGAATCGATCCCGGTTCGCGTATTACCGGCTATGGCGTGGTTCGCGATACCGGGCGCGGTTGCGAGTATGTGGCCTCGGGCTGCATTCGCACGGGTAATGGACCTTTGGCCGAGCGCCTGCAGATCGTCTTTCGCGGCGTCAGCGAGGTGATTCGCACCCATGGCCCGGTGACCATGGGCATCGAGCAGGTGTTCATGGCGCGTAATGCCGACTCGGCGCTCAAGTTGGGGCAGGCGCGCGGTGCGGCCATCGTCGCAGCGGTGGAGGCGGGGCTGGAAGTCAGCGAATACACCGCTACCCAGGTCAAGCAGACGGTAGTCGGCACCGGCGCGGCGGACAAGCAACAGGTGCAGATGATGGTCATGCACCTGCTCAAGCTGGTGCAAAAGCCGCAGATCGACGCCTCCGATGCCCTGGGCATCGCCCTGTGCCATGCCCACCATCGACAAAGTCTCATTCCCCATGGGCTGGCCGGCGCCAAGCGGCGTGGCGGCCGTCTTCGTTTGTAATCGGATCAAAGGAATACAGTGGTGATCGGACGTTTGCGCGGCACCCTGGCGGAAAAGCAGCCGCCACATTTGCTTCTGGATGTGAATGGCGTCGGTTATGAGCTGGAAGTGCCGATGACGACCCTTTATCGTCTGCCTGCAGTGGGTGAGCCGCTGACCCTGCACACTCATCTGGTCGTGCGTGAGGATGCGCACCTGCTCTATGGCTTTTTCGAGAAGCGTGAGCGTGAGCTGTTCCGTGAACTGATTCGTCTCAATGGCGTCGGCCCCAAGCTGGCGCTGGCGTTGATGTCGGGGCTCGAAGTTGATGAACTGGTGCGTTGCGTGCAGGCACAGGACACCGCAGCGCTGGTCAAGGTGCCGGGAGTCGGCAAGAAAACCGCCGAGCGACTGCTGGTAGAACTCAAGGATCGCTTCAAGGCCTGGGAGTCGATACCGTCCATCGCGCCTCTGGTGGTTGAACCTCAACTGGCTCAGGCAGTCTCAAGCGCGGAGAATGACGCCGTCAGTGCCCTGATATCCCTCGGCTACAAGCCGCAGGAGGCCAGCCGAGCAGTTGCCGCCGTCAAGGAGGATGGTATGAGCAGTGAAGATTTGATCCGGCGCGCGCTGCGCGGCATGGCGTAGGGTGGGTGACGCCTTTTCATCCACCGGCCTTCTGCTGGGAAATGCTGCATGGTTTGCCGCCCGGCAGGGCAATTCAATGGATTTTTAGTGGAATGCCTCGATGATCGAAGCTGATCGCCTGATTACCGCCGCCCCCCGCGAGCGCGAAGAGCAGCAGGATAGAGCCATTCGTCCGCTGCGTCTGGCCGACTACATCGGTCAGCCCGTCGTGCGCGAACAGATGGCGCTGTTCATCCAGGCTGCGCGGGGTAGGGTGGAAGCACTCGACCATACGCTGATCTTCGGCCCGCCGGGCCTGGGTAAGACCACCCTGGCCAATATCATCGCCGAAGAAATGGGCAGTTCGATCAAGAGCACTTCCGGACCGGTGCTTGAGCGACCGGGTGATCTGGCCGCGCTGCTGACCAACCTGGAAAGTGGCGATGTATTGTTTATCGACGAAATTCATCGCCTGTCGCCGGTGGTTGAGGAAGTGCTGTATCCGGCCATGGAAGACTTCCAGCTCGACATCATGATCGGCGAGGGCCCGGCGGCGCGGTCGATCAAGCTCGACCTGCCGCCCTTCACCCTGGTCGGTGCCACCACCCGTGCCGGCATGCTGACCAATCCTTTGCGTGACCGTTTCGGTATCGTTCAGCGCCTGGAGTTCTATGGTGTTGATGACCTGGCCACCATCGTCGCGCGCTCGGCCGGAATTCTCGGCTTGCCCATCGAGGCCAAGGGCGCCTTCGAGATTGCCCGTCGCGCGCGCGGCACGCCGCGTATCGCCAATCGCCTGCTGCGCCGGGTGCGCGATTTTGCCGAGGTACGTGGTACTGGCCACATCACCCCATCGATTGCCGATCAGGCACTGAATCTGCTGGATGTCGACGAACGCGGTTTCGATCACTCCGACCGCCGCTTGCTGCTGGCCATGATCGAGAAGTTCGACGGCGGCCCGGTAGGGCTGGACAGTCTGGCGGCAGCCATCGGCGAGGAACGCCACACCATCGAGGACGTGCTCGAGCCCTATCTGATTCAACAGGGCTACATGATGCGCACCCCGCGCGGGCGTGTGGTCACGCGTCATGCCTACCTGCACTTCGGGCTGAATATTCCCAGGCGCGCTGGCGAGCAGGCCGCTGGCGATCTTTTCGCGGCAGGTGACGAATGACGAAAAAATTGTTACCAGGCCGGATTGGCAAGCCGCAGGCCGAGGACTAGAGTATGTGCGCGCAAAACGGAGTCCAGCCGTTCAGCCACCATTGCCGGGTCTATTACGAAGATACCGATGCGGGCGGCATCGTCTACTACGTCAACTACCTCAAATTCATGGAGCGGGCTCGCACCGAGCGCCTGCGTGAACTGGGTTATGCCCAGTCGACGCTTGCCGGTGAGGGCCTGTTGTTCGTCGTGCATTCGGCCGAAGCGCGTTATCACGCGCCGGCACGTCTGGATGACCAGCTGGTGATCAGCGCCGATGTAATCGCATTGAACCGTGCCAGCCTGCGCTTTCGTCAACAGGTCAGGCGGGCTGCGGATGATGTGCTGCTCTGCGAAGGGCAGTTTCTGGTGGCCTGTGTGCGCGCCGACAACTTGAAACCCCGGGCCATTCCCGAGCCTCTGCGACATGCGTTCGCCGGGACGCAGGCGCCGGGTCCAATTGCAGCAGGAGAGTAAGCGTGGAAGCCAACGTAGACAATATGTCGGTCTGGAGCCTGATCAGTCATGCCAGCCTGGTGGTGCAGCTGGTCATGCTCACCCTGGTGGCGGCGTCCGTCATATCTTGGGTGATGATCTTCCAGCGCAGCACCGCCATTCGTGCCGCCAAGCGCGCGCTGGACAACTTCGAAGACCGTTTCTGGTCCGGCATCGACTTGTCCAAACTGTATCGCCAGGCCGGCAGCAACCCGGATCCGGACTCTGGCCTGGAGCAGATTTTCCGCGCCGGCTTCAAGGAGTTTTCGCGCCTGCGTCAGCAGCCGGGCGTTGACCCGGATGCCGTGATGGATGGTGTGTCGCGTGCCATGCGCGTGGCCATCTCCCGAGAAGAGGAGAAATTGGAGACCGCTCTGCCGTTCCTGGCAACCGTCGGTTCCACCAGCCCGTATATCGGTCTGTTCGGCACCGTATGGGGCATCATGAATTCCTTCCTGGGCCTGTCCCAGGTGCAGCAAGCCACGCTGGCTACCGTTGCCCCGGGCATTGCCGAGGCGCTGATCGCGACCGCCATCGGCCTGTTCGCGGCGATTCCGGCAGTCATCGCCTACAACCGCTTCTCTGCCCGTGGCGAGATGTTGATCGGTCGTTATTACACCTTCGCTGACGAGTTCCAGGCCATCCTGCACCGCAAAGTGCATACCTCGGAAGAATAAGGCGAGCGAAGAGGACAGGTTTTTACCATGGCGAGAATTCGCAACAGACGCAAGCCGGTCGCCGAGATGAACGTGGTGCCCTACATCGACGTGATGCTGGTGCTGCTGGTCATCTTCATGGTCACCGCGCCGATGCTCAATCAGGGGGTCAAGGTCGACTTGCCCAAAGTCAGCAGCGAGGTGTTGCCGCAGGATAACGACGCCCTGGTGCTGACCATCTCGATCAAGGCCGACAAGACCTACTACTGGAACATGGGCAGCGAGGTCGATGTCGATACCGAGCAGGAACGTGCCGTCAATCTCGAGCAGATGACCCAGGCCGTGTCGGCCATCATCAGTGAGAATCGCCGTCAGGGTAAGCAGGTGCAGGTGTTCGTGCGCGGTGATAAGTCGGTTGATTACGGCACGGTCATGGCGGCCATGGGAGGCTTGCAGCAGGCCGATGTCGGCAATGTCGGACTGATAACCGAGGCGCCTTGATGCAGCACGAGCGCACGCAGTCGGAAAGCTACTTCTGGCCTGTAGTCTGGGCAGTGGGTCTGCACGTACTCATCTTTGCCATGCTGTTCGTCAGTGTCGCCTTCACCCCGGAGCTGCCACCGGCGCGCCCGGTGGTTCAGGCTACGCTGTACCAGTTGCAGTCGCAGAGTCAGGCCACTACACAGACCACGCAAAAGGTCGCCGGCGAAGCACAGAAAACCTCCGCGCCGCAGTTCGAGGCCGAAAGGCTGGAGCAGAAGAAGGCCGAGGAGCAGAAGGTCGCAGCCGCCAAACGTGCCGAGGAACAAAAACAGGCTGAGCAGGCCAAAGCCGAAGCTGCCAAGGCTGAAGCAGCGAAGAAGGCCGAGGCCGAGAAGGCCGCCGAGCAGAAGCGCCAGGCCGATATCGCCAAGAAGCGCGCTGAGGAAGAGGCGAAGAAAAAAGCCGCTGAAGAGGCCAAGAAAAAGGCCGCTGCAGAAGAGGCGAAGAAAAAGGCAGCCGCCGAAGCCGCGAAAAAGAAAGCGGCCGAGGATGCCAAACGCAAGGCTGAAGATGCACGACGCAAGGCCGCCGAGGATCAGAAGGCCGCAGCCCTGGCCGAACTGCTGTCGGATAATGTGCAGAACCAGCAGGCGCTGGCCGAGACCCATGGTGGCCAGGTGGCCGGCAACCTCGATGATCTGATCATCAAGCTGATCACCGAGAATTGGCAGCGGCCGATGTCGGCCCGTCGTGGCATGAGTGTCGAGCTGGTGATCCAGATGTTGCCCGATGGCACCATCACCAACGCCAGCGTATCGCGCTCCAGTGGCGATGCGCCGTTCGATAATTCGGCCGTGGCAGCTGTACGTAACGTCGGGCGTATTCCCGAGATGCAACAATTGGATCGCGCTACCTTCGACAGTCGGTACAGGCAGCGTCGCGTTATTTTCAAACCGGAGGATTGAGCGCTGTGAACAACCTGATTCGTATCGCCCTGCTGGGGCTGGTCATGCTGGTCGGTAGCGTCCAGGCGGCCGATCCGCTGGTGATCTCCCAGGGCGCCGACCGCGCCACGCCCATCGCCGTCGTGCCCTTTGGCTGGCAGGGCGGTTCGGTATTGCCCGAAGACATGTCGCAGATCATCGGTAATGACCTGCGCAACTCCGGCTACTTCGAGCCGATCCCTCGGCAGAACATGATCAGTCTGCCGACCCAGGCCAGCGAGGTCATCTACCGCGACTGGAAAGCCCTCGGCGCCCAGTACCTGCTGGTCGGCAACATCGTGCCCAATGGAGGCCGGCTGCAGGTGCAGTACGCGCTGTTCAACGTCAACACCGAGCAGCAGATCATGACCGGCAATGTCGGTGGTGGCACCGATCAGTTGCGCGATATGGCACACCATATCGCCGACCAGTCGTTCGAGAAGCTCACCGGCGTCAAGGGCGCGTTCTCCACGCGTCTGCTGTACGTCACGGCCGAGCGCATGGGTGCCAACAACACCCGTTATACCCTGCAGCGCTCCGATTACGACGGTGCCCGCGCGGTGACCCTGCTGCAGTCGCGCGAGCCGATCCTGTCACCTTCGTTCGCGCCTGATGGCCGTCGTATTGCCTACGTGTCGTTCGAGCAGCGTCGTCCGCGCATCTTCGTGCAGCATATTGACACTGGCCGCCGCGAGCAGATCACCAATTTCGAGGGCCTCAACGGCGCGCCTGCCTGGTCGCCGGATGGCAATCGCCTAGCCTTCGTGCTGTCCAAGGACGGCAATCCGGAAATCTACGTGATGGACATGGGCAGCCGGCAGATGCGCCGCGTCACCAACCATTACGCCATCGATACCGAACCCTTCTGGGGTAAGGATGGTCAGACCCTTTACTTCACCTCGGATCGTGCGGGTCGTCCGCAGATCTACAAGACCAACATCAATAGCGGGGCAGTGGAGCGAGTGACCTTTGTCGGTAACTACAACGCCAACCCAAAATTGTCGGCTGATGAAAAGACCCTGGTGATGATTCATCGTCAGGATGGCTTCACCGTGTTCAGGGTGGCTGCCCAGGACCTGGAAACCAACCGTTTGCGCATACTTTCAGACACAAGTTTGGATGAGTCGCCCACTGTTGCGCCCAATGGCACCATGGTAATCTACGCCACCCGCCAGCAGGGCCGGGGAGTCTTGATGTTGGCGTCCATCAATGGACGCGTGAGGCTCCCTCTTCCTACCGCTCAAGGCGAAGTTCGAGAGCCTTCTTGGTCCCCTTACCTGAACTGATGCGGTGCTACACCTTTTTGCTTAACACAACTGGGGTTCATTAGGAGTTACATGATGGAAATGCTGAAATTCGGTAAGTTCGCTGCACTGTCCCTGGCTCTCGCCGTTGCCGTAGGTTGCTCCTCCAAAGGCGGCGACGCTGCTGGCGAAGGCGCAGTTGACCCGAACGCTGGCTACGGTGCCAACACTGGCGCTGTCGATGGCAGCCTGAGCGAAGAAGCGGCTCTGCGCGCTATCACCACTTTCTACTTCGATTACGACAGCTCCGACCTGAAAGCCGAAGCCATGCGCGCTCTGGACGTACACGCCAAGGACCTGAAAGGCAACGGCGCTCGCGTCGTTCTGGAAGGCCACACTGACGAGCGCGGTACCCGTGAGTACAACATGGCTCTGGGCGAGCGTCGTGCCAAGGCCGTGCAGCGTTACCTGGTTCTGCAGGGCGTCTCCCCGGCTCAGCTGGAAGTCGTTTCCTACGGCAAAGAGCGTCCGGTTGCCACTGGCCACGACGAGCAGTCCTGGGCTCAGAACCGTCGCGTAGAGCTGCGTAAGTAAGCTGCTATGCGTGATTGCCGCCGTATCCTGACCCTTCTGACGCTCGCCTTGCCGTTCGCGGTGATGGCGGAAGTTCCCGTACTGGAAAGCAGCTCCATGCAACAGGGCAGCAGCTTTCCACCGGCGGGTTATGGTACGGCCGGCGCCTCTGTCGGAGCGGGTTCGCAAGCGCCCGCTTCTGCACAGGGTATGCTGTTCATCCAGCTCGAGCAGATGCAGCAGGAAATTGCCCAGCTGCGTGGCATGGTCGAAGAGCAGCAGAATGAAATTCAGCGCCTCAAGCAGGAAGGTCTGGAGCGTTACCAGGATCTGGACCAACGCATTTCTTCCGGCGCCGCTGCCGGTGGAGCTCCCGCACAGAATTCAGCCACTGGCGCGATCAACGCCAGTGGCACCCCGACGCCACCTGCCGCACAACAGCAGGCCAGCGCCGAGCCGGGTGATCCGGCCAAGGAAAAACTCTATTACGACGCTGCCTTCGACCTGATCAAGGCCAAGGACTTCGACAAGGCGTCGCAGGCGTTCAGCGCCTTTCTCAATCGTTATCCCAACAGCCAGTACGCGGGTAACGCGCAGTATTGGCTGGGCGAAGTGAATCTGGCCAAGGGTGATCTGCAAGCAGCCGCTCAAGCCTTTGCCAAGGTCAGCCAGGCCTACCCGAGTCACGCCAAGGTGCCGGATTCGCTGTTCAAGCTGGCCGATGTCGAACGTCGCCTGGGTCACAACGACAAGGCCCGTGGCATCCTTCAGCAAGTCATCGCGCAGTACCCGGGTAGCTCGGCCGCCCAGCTGGCCCAGCGCGATCTGCAGCGGCTGTAAGCCAGCAATTGACGAAAACCCGCGCCCGTCGCGGGTTTTTCTTATCTGGCCTCGCGTGATCCATTAGAATGCGCGCTCGCATGCGAGGCGGGGTTTCAGCTCGGCTGATGTCCTTGTCGCCATGCCCTGTCGAATGTCGGCCACTGCCGGCGTTCCTGTCTTTCAACGCAACGGAAGCGGATGGCCTGTTTCGTCATCACGCTCGTGGCTACCATGCAAGAAACTCTGCGCATCACCGAGATTTTCTACTCGTTGCAAGGGGAGACGCGTACCGCCGGCTTGCCGACGGTATTTGTGCGCCTTACCGGCTGCCCTCTGCGCTGTCAGTACTGTGACACTGCCTACGCCTTCAGTGGCGGCGAGATCGTCACGCTGGACAGTATCCTCGACCAGGTGGCCGCCTATCGGCCGCGCTACGTCTGCGTCACTGGCGGCGAGCCGCTGGCTCAACCCAACTGCATTGCCTTGCTTGCGCGTCTGTGTGATGCCGGCTACGAGGTGTCGCTGGAGACCAGTGGGGCACTCGACGTCTCAGCGGTCGATGCCCGGGTCAGCAAGGTGCTCGATCTGAAGACGCCTGGATCTGCTGAAGTGCAGCGCAATCGCTACGAGAACGTCCAGTGGCTGACACGCAACGATCAGGTCAAGTTCGTCATCTGCTCGCGTGAAGACTACGACTGGGCAGTATCCAAATTGATCGAATATGACCTGGCTGCTCGAGCCGGCGAAGTGCTGTTCTCGCCCAGCCACAAACAGGTCGATGCACGTGCGCTGGCAGACTGGATCGTGGCCGACAACCTGCCCGTACGCCTGCAATTGCAGTTGCACAAGATTCTCTGGAACGACGAGCCGGGACACTGAACATGAACGACAAGAAAGCGGTCATCCTCCTTTCCGGTGGCCTGGACTCGGCCACGGTCATCGCCATGGCCAAGGCCGAGGGGTACGCCTGTTACAGCATGAGTTTCGACTATGGCCAGCGCCATCG
The DNA here is from genome assembly GCF_029845265.1 of Ectopseudomonas oleovorans. NCBI lineage: Bacteria > Pseudomonadati > Pseudomonadota > Gammaproteobacteria > Pseudomonadales > Pseudomonadaceae > Ectopseudomonas > Ectopseudomonas oleovorans. The sequence goes on along the minus strand of NZ_JAOCLK010000002.1, from coordinate 70,998 downwards.
CGCCGAGTTGCAGGCAGCCGAGCGTGTGGCGCGGCAACTGGGTGTAGTCGAGCACAAGGTGATCGGCCTGAACCTCAACGGCATCGGTGGTTCCGCGCTCACCGACAGCAGCATCGCCGTGCCTGAATCGCCCACTGAAGGGATTCCCGCCACCTACGTGCCGGCGCGTAATACGGTATTTCTGGCGCTTGCCTTGGGCTGGGCCGAGGTGCTCGAGGCGCGCGACATCTTCATTGGCGTCAACGCGGTGGACTATTCGGGCTATCCCGATTGCCGTCCTGAGTTCGTCGAGGCGTTCGAGCGCATGGCCAACCTGGCGACCAGGGCAGGTGTCGAAGGGCAGGGTTTCAGCATTCGCGCACCGTTGCAGCAGATGAGCAAGGGCGAGATCATCCAGGCGGGCATGCGCCTGGGCGTGGACTATGCGTTGACGGTCTCCTGCTACCGGGCCGATGACGAGGGCCGCGCCTGTGGCAAATGCGACAGCTGCCGCCTGCGTGCCGCCGGTTTCGCTGCTGCCGGCGTACCCGATGTCACGCGCTACTATTGAAAATAATTTCGTGAAGTGTTGATTTCCTGAATTAAATCAGTATCATGCGCCTCGCGTTGGGTCGTTAGCTCAGTTGGTAGAGCAGTTGGCTTTTAACCAATTGGTCGTAGGTTCGAATCCTACACGACCCACCAGATCGCAAAAGCCAGTCGTCAGACTGGCTTTTTTTTGCTCTCGGAAAAGTCCTCTGGCTGATGCTGCATCGCCTGTGGTGATGTGGAGTCAGGGGCTATACTCGCAGCTCGCTCAAGAGCACCGCAGGTTCGATGACATGACGCAGATTTCCGAACGCCTTCTGGTTCAGGCCCACCTCGATGCCAAACAGCCCAAACCGCTGACAGCCGAGGAGGAGGCCTTCTATCGCCGCGAAATCGCCGCTGAGCTGAAGAAGCAGAACGCGGTGCTGGTGGCGCACTACTACTGCGATCCGGTGATCCAGGCGCTGGCCGAGGAAACCGGCGGCTGCGTTTCCGACTCCCTGGAAATGGCCCGCTTCGGCAATCAGCACCCAGCGCAGACCGTGGTGGTGGCCGGGGTCAAGTTCATGGGCGAGACGGCGAAGATCCTCAACCCGGAAAAGCGCGTGCTGATGCCGACCCTGGAGGCGACCTGTTCGCTGGATCTGGGTTGTCCGGTGGACGAATTCTCGGCCTTTTGCGATCAGCACCCCGAGCGTACCGTGGTGGTGTATGCCAATACGTCGGCGGCGGTGAAGGCGCGTGCCGACTGGGTGGTGACCTCCAGCTGCGCGCTGGAGATTGTCGAGAGCCTGATGGACAACGGTGAGACCATCATCTGGGCGCCGGACAAGCATCTGGGCAACTACATCCAGCGCGAGACCGGTGCCGATATGCTGCTGTGGGACGGTGCCTGTATCGTCCATGAGGAGTTCAAATCCAAGCAGTTGCTGGACATGAAGGCGCTGTACCCTGATGCCGCCATTCTGGTGCACCCGGAGTCGCCGCAGAACGTGGTGGAGCTGGCCGATGCCGTGGGTTCCACCAGTCAGCTGATCAAGGCCGCGCAGACCCTGCCCAACTCGACATTCATCGTCGCCACTGATCGCGGCATCTTCTACAAGATGCAGCAGCTGTGCCCGGACAAGACCTTCATCGAGGCGCCGACGGCGGGTAACGGTGCCGCCTGCCGCAGCTGCGCGCACTGCCCGTGGATGGCGATGAATACGCTGGAGCGCGTGCTGACCGGCTTGCGTCAGGGCTCCGGCGAGATTCATGTCGAGCCGGCGCTGATTCCCAGGGCGATCAAGCCGCTCAAGCGCATGCTCGATTTCACCCAGGCGGCGCGGCTGAAGGTCGCCGGTAACGCCTGATAGGCATGCAGTAAAAGGAAGCCCAGCCAATGCTGGGCTTCTTGCTTTACATAGCCCAATGAGATGGACTCCTCCCTCCTACGGCGTCATTGCGCCAGACTGAAGGTTGTAAAACAAGCAATCCCGGAGGGGGAGCCCGCATGAAACTTAAACGCATAGGCGTGGATTTGGCAAAGCAGGTTTTTCAAGTTCATGGTGTCGACAGCCATGAGCAGGTCAAATGCCGCAAGCAACTCAAACGGCATCAGATGCTGGATTTTTTCCGCCAACTGGAGCCGTGTGTGGTGGCGATGGAGGCCTGTGGCAGCGCGCATTACTGGGCCCGTGAATTAGGCAAGCTGGGGCATGAGGTGCGTTTAATTGCTCCGCAGTTCGTCAAGCCTTACGTGAAAGGCGGCAAGAACGACGCGAACGATGCGCAGGCAATTTGTGAAGCGGCCAGCAGGCCCACCATGCGTTATGTCGAGGTCAAGACAGTAGAGCAACAGGCGAGCCAGTCGGTGCATCGGATCAGAGGTCGGCTGATCAAGGCTCGAACAGCATTAGTCAACGAAGTTCGTGGGTTGCTGGCCGAGTTTGGTTTGATCGAATCACGCAAAGGCGTTGCGGCAACCCGCGAACTACTGTGTCGGGCGATCGATGATTCAGATAGCAGCATGCCTGGCACGATGCGAGAGCTGCTGAGGGGGTTGAGCGAAGAGTTGCAAGGGTATGACGAGCGCTTGAAAAAGCTGGAACAACTGATCCAGCGCGAGGCGCGCGAGGATGAGCGGGTCAGACGCTTAATGAAGATCGAGGGGCTCGGCCCGATCAGTGCCACGGCCATCGTCAGTGCTGTTGGCGATGCCAGACAGTTTGCCAGTGGCAGGCAATTCGCGGCCTGGCTGGGACTGGTGCCCAGTCAATACTCCACAGGGGGCAAGGAGCGCCTTGGGGGTATCAGCAAGCGCGGAGACAAATACTTGCGCACGTTGCTGATCCACGGATCGCGCTCAGTGCTCAAGCACTGCCAGAGCAAGACGGACAAGCGCAGTGATTGGCTGAGCCAGCTAATGTGCCGACGCAACAAGAACATCGCCACGGTAGCCTTGGCGAACAAGAATGCCCGGATTATCTGGGCGATCCTCAGCAAGGGTGAACAGTATCAGCCTTGCTGAACAGCAAAGCGCAACACCTGGAGACGCAACGTAGTAGAGATCCACTCGATTGCACAGTGACATGAACTGATGACGAACCGGTCGCACCGACCTGTGTGTAACCTGCTGCATCCATCGGCCCTCTGCTTTGCAAGGCCGCTAGCCCGGTTAGGCGCACAGGAGCGAAATTCATCATGGCTCAAGGCTAACGCCTTATCAGAAGTCGAATATACGGAAGCAGTCGTACCTAGGTTCAGAGGCAGATTATTTCACTGGCAAAACGGGAGGAGTCCATATACGGATGTAATCCGGGAATGGTGAGAGGCCAATACCCCCGGATTGCATCCAGGCTACGGCAACTTCGTCAGCTCAGCTTGCCCAATTCGCCGGCTCGTTAACCACATTGAGCAGCGCGCGCAGGCGGCCATATTCACGACCGTTGAAGGCAAAGGCCAGACGGGTCAGGTGGCACAGTTCCGGTTCGTCGCGCTCCTGCTCGCAGTAGGGTTGCTGGGTAAAGCCACCTTCCTTGCACAGGCTGGCGAAGTCGCTGTCCAGCATGACTAGAGCCGCCTCGTTGAGCGGATGATTGAGGCGAATCACGAAGCGATCCTTGAGCCAGCGGCTGGAGTGGAAGTTGCGATAGAAGTGGACGATTTCATCCACCGCTTCTTCGGCGCTGTACACCAGGTGCATCAGGTTCAGATCGCTGGGCAGGATGTAGCCATTGTCTTCAAGCTGGCGGCGCATGAAACCCAGGGCGTCCTTCCAGTAGCTGCCACCCGGCTGATCGAGCAGTACCACGGGCACCAGTGGGCTCTTGCCGGTCTGGATCAGGGTCAGCACTTCCAGCGCTTCGTCGAGGGTGCCGAAACCGCCGGGGCACAGCACCAGGCCATCGGCCTCCTTGACGAAGAACAGCTTGCGCAGGAAGAAGAAATGGAATGACAGCAGGTGGTTGCTGCCGCGCATCGTCGCGTTGGCCGTTTGTTCGAAGGGCAGGATGATGTTGAACCCCAGGCTGTTGTCCACGCCGGCGCCTTCATGGGCGGCGGCCATGATGCCGCCGCCTGCGCCGGTGATGACCATTAGGTCACGTTGCGCCAACCGTGCGCCCAGTTCACGAGCCTGCAGGTACAGCGGATGATCGGCTGGCGTGCGGGCCGAGCCAAATACGGTGACCTTGCGCCGGCGCTTGAGCTGTTCCAGTACACCGAAGGCATTTTCCATCTCGCGCAGGGTCTGCAGCATGATCTTGGCGTCCCAGCGGTTGCGGTCCGCCTGGGCCATATGGATCACGGTACTGAGCATTTCCCGGTACAGCTGCAGGTTCGGGCTGTTGCCGGGGGCTGCCAGTGCCACCAGTTCGTCGACCTTGCGGGTCAGGTCGACTTCGCTGGTTTGCACGTGGCGCGACAGATAGTCGTCCGCTTCGTAAGGCATGAAGGCTCTCCTGTTCTGAGCCGGGCGAGAGGTTGATGCGGCTCGCGCCCGTACCGGTTCCGTGATTATGGCGTTTCATGACGCTTGCCACAGCCTGGTTGCCGTTTCGCTGCCTGCTTTTCGTAAGCGCCGGTTACAGGGCGATCTGCTCACCGGGTTCGGGAATGTTGGCGATCCAGTTCAGGCGTTCGCGCAGGGCGGCTTGCAGGGCCTGCATCTTCTCCAGCTCGCCGTGCACCAGGTACAGCTCGGGGTGGTGCTCGAACTGGCTCGCCCAGTCGATCAGCTGCGACTGACCGGCGTGCGCAGAAAAACCGCCCAGCGTGTGCACCCTGGCTTTCACCGCAATGCGCTGGTGCAGCACCTTGACCGTTTCCGCACCATCGACGATCAAACGACCCAGCGTGCCCTTGGCCTGGAAGCCGGGGAAGACCAGATGGCAGTTCTCGCGCCAGAGGTTGTGCTTGAAGTGATGAACGATACGCCCGCCATTGCACATGCCGGCACCGGCGATGATGATCGCGCCGCTCTTGATCCGGTTGATCGCCATGGACTCTTCCGCCGTTGGCGTGCAGCGCAGGATCGGTAGCCAGTCCTCTACCCGGGTGACACCCTTGGCAGCCAGTGCAGCGCGGTCTTCGGCGGCGAACTGATCATGGAAGCGGCTGTAGATGGCGTTGGCGCGGATGGCCATGGGACTGTCGAGGAACACGGCCTGCTGTGGCAGGCGGCCTTCCTGATAGAAGCGGCCTAGGTAATAGATAAGGTCCTGGGTGCGGCCGACGGCGAAGGAGGGGATCAGCACGTTGCCGCCTTCCTTGTGCGCCTGCTGCAGAATGTCGGCCAGCTCCTCCAGGGTTTCGTCACTGGGGCGATGATCACGGTCGCCGTAGGTCGACTCCATCAGCAGTACGTCGGCCTTGTTCAGTTGGGTCGGCGCCTGCATCAGTGGCGAGCAGGTATTGCCCAGGTCGCCGGAGAACACCAGATGACGCTGCAGGTGGTGATCCTGCACCTGCATTTCGACGATGGCTGAGCCGAGAATGTGGCCGGCATTGTGGAAGGTGACCTGCACGCCCTTGGCCACCTCTATCGTTGTGCCGTAGGCATGCGCGCGGCGCTGGCTGAGCGCCTGCTCGGCATGGGCGATGGTGTAGAGCGGCGTGATCGCCGGCTTGCCCTGGCGTGCACGCCAGCGGTTCTCCCACTCGGCATCCTTCTCCTGCAGGAAGGCCGAATCCAGCAGCATCAGTTCGAGCAGTTCGCTGCTGGCCTCGGTGGCGTGGATCGGGCCGCGATAACCCTCGGCGACCAGGCGTGGCAGCAGCCCGCTGTGATCGAGGTGGGCATGGGAGATCACCACCGCATCCAGCTCCCGCGGGTCGAAGGGGAAGGCGCTGCGGTTCTGATCCTCCTCCTGGCGGCGCCCCTGGTGCATGCCGCACTCGAGCAGGACCTTGGCGCCGTCGCGACTCTCCACCAGGTAGCAGGAGCCGGTAACTTGTTGGATTGCACCGAGAAAAGTAAGCAGGGCCATGGTTCTGTCCTTGTTGTGATGATGTGGCGAGTCTGCCGGTTTGAAGCGTCGCGTGGTTTGATGCAGGTCACTAGATGTAGGGCTCCGGGTGCCTAAACTGCAAGTGAATTTTCAGGAGATGACCCATGCCTCAGCTTTTGCCCGATGCCGCGACTCTGGCTCAACACGCCCAGCAATACCCCGACTTCGCCCACTGGCAGGCGGGCCACGGACCTGTTCAGCATAGCCCGCAGACCAGCGCTGCGGTCTTTCGTCTGGCCCATCAGCTGGTGCAAAGCGGCTTGCAGCCCGACTTGCCGAGCGTCTACCGCCTGTTTCGCGCCCTGGATTCGCTGACCGCAGCCGGCCTCTGGCTGGTGGTGCACATGACCTATGCCCAGCGCGTTCGACTCGATGGCCAGCCGCTGCAGGCCGAGGACTTCAAACCGGTGCCGGAAGGTCATACTGGTGGCGCGCTGAACATGGTGCCTGCCTACGCCGGTTACCTGGCACTCAATGCCCTGACCGCCGAGACACGTGGCTGGTTGATGGGGCAGGGCCATTGCGTGGCGGCAATCGAGGCGCTGAACCTGCTGACAGGCAACCAGCATCCCGAGCAGGCTGAGCGCTATACCTGTGATGAAGCGGGCATGAGCTGTCTGGCGGCAGACTTCTACAGCTACGCCCAGGCCGCGGATGGCAGCCCTGGCGTACCGCTGGGCAGTCACGTCAACCCGCACACTGCCGGCGGTATCGCCGAAGGTGGGTACCTGGGTTTTGCCGAGCTGCAGTACGCGCATCTGCCATTGCCGGGCGAAAAACTGGTGGCGTTCCTCTCCGATGGCGCCGCCGAGGAGCAGCGCGGCAGCGACTGGATGCCGCGCTGGTGGCGTGCCGAGGATTGTGGTGTGGCGCTGCCGGTGATGATCGCCAACGGTCGGCGTATCGAGCAGCGTACCGAACTCGGCACGCTGGAGGGGCTGGAGGGTTTTCGCCGGCACCTGCGCGGCTGTGGTTTCGATCCGCTGAGCTTCGATGGGCGTGACCCGGCAGCCTTTGTCTGTGCGCTGTGGGAAATGGAGCAGCGCCTGGCGCATCGGGTAGATGAGCGCAATCGCGAACTGATCGACTATCCCCTGCCCATGCCCTACGGCATTGCCGAAACCACCAAGGGCTATGGCTTCTATGGCGCTGGCAGCAATGCCGCGCACAACCTGCCGCTACCGGCCAGCCCGGCGCTCGATGCGCACGCACGCGAACTGTTCAACCAGCATGCGGCGGCCTTGTGGGTGCAGCCGCTGGCATTGGCCGAGGCCTGCAGCCTGTTCGCTGCCGGCAAGGGGCGTGAGCCTGAACGAGACAATCCACTGGCCCGTCGTCAACCCGCGCAGCCGATACAGCCAGCGCTGCATTTTCACGACGCCGCCTGTTCGCCCATGAGTGCGCTGGATCGCTACTTTGTCGATCTGGTACGGGCCAATCCGCAGTTACGCCCCCGCGTCGGCAACCCGGACGAACTGGCCAGCAACCGCCTGGGTGGCGTGCTGAAGGCGCTCAAGCACCGTGTCAGCCAGCCGGAAAGCGAGCTGGAATCAGTGCATGGCGCGGTGATCACGGTGCTCAACGAGGAGGCCGTGGTTTCCGCCTGCCTGGCCAACCAGGGCGGTCTGAATCTGGTGGCCAGTTACGAGGCGTTCTGCGTGAAGATGCTCGGCGCGGTGCGTCAGAGCCTGATCTTCGCCCGCCAGCAGAAAGAAGTCGGGCGCCCGGCAGGCTGGCTGGGTTGGCCGCTGGTGGCGACTTCGCACACCTGGGAGAACGGCAAGAACCAGCAATCGCACCAGGACACCACCTTCTGTGAGGCGCTGCTGGGCGAGATGCACGATGTCGTGCGCGTGCTGCTGCCGGCCGACCACAATTCGCTGCTGGCGCTGCTGCCTGGCATCTATCAGGAGCGCGGCAGGTTGGCTTGCGTGGTGGTGGCCAAGCGCGAGCAGCCCTGCAGCTTCACGGCGGCGCAGGCGCAACAGCTGGCCCGTGATGGTGCCTTACTGGTGGCTGCCGAGGGCGAGGGTGAGCCGGTGCTGCTGATCGCCAGCGGCAGTTACCAGTTGCACGCGATGCGCCGTGCTGCCGTTCGTCTGAGTCAGCATGCGGTGGCCTGGCGTCTGATTTACTTGCAGGAGCCGGGACGTTTTCGGGGGCCGCGTGATGCCTGGGAAGCACCGGCGCTGGCTACGCCTGCAGAGCATGAAGCGTTGTTCCCCGCTGCGTACCGGCGGCGTGTATTGCTCAGCCATATGCGCCCGGAGGTGGCACGGGGGCATTTGTCCACGGTGCTGGGCGAGGGCGCGTTCTGTCGGGTACTGGGTTATCGCAACCGTGGCGGCACCTTCGACGAGGCCGGCATGCTGTTCGCCAATGGCTGTACCTGGGCGCATGTGCTGCAGAGTGTCGCCGAGGTGCTGGGCACAGCGGTCGATGCCTGGCTGACGGCCGAGGAACGGGCTGCACTGGCCGGCACGGGAGATCCCAACATCCTGCGCTGAATGATCGGGTTGGGGCAATTGCAAGGGAGGGGCAGGTATGCCCAGGCTGATTGTGGAACTCGAAACCGACCTCTATCGCATGCTGCAGGAGGCGGCACGGATCAACCAGTTGAGTCTGCAGGAGGAGTGCGTGCGTCGCCTCGAAGGGGGTGGGCGACGCTCACGCTACATGGAGGCCCTGCTCGCCGAGTTGCGCGCCGATGACGCCCAGCGCCGGGCACAGCGAGGCTGAGCCTGGCCAGTACTTACAGGCCGCAATCACCCTTGTCGAAGGTTTCGACGGTAACCGGACGGTTGCTGCGGTACTCGCTGAACTGATAACGCAGTTGCGCGCCCTGCGCCAGCAGGCTGCGATAACCCGGATTGCGGCAGACGCTGGCCGCCAGTTGGCTGCGCACCGTATCGGGGTTGCCGCGCATCTGCGCGGCATGCGCTTCGCGCACGCTGAGATGGTTAATTAGCGTGTGACCTTCCACGGTATAGCCCTGATCAAGAATGTCCTCGTTGATCGCCCGCGGCGTGCCTTCGCTGCTTTGCCGGGCGACCTGCTCCAGAGTGCGAGTCAGCTCCATCTCCTTTAGCGAGGCGGCCTGGGCGGTGGCAAGCATCAGGCTGAGTGCGAGGGCAGGAAGGATGTAACGCAGCATGTGATGTAACTCCTGAAGGCGTGGACAGCCTTGGACAGGCCACGGTCGTGAATGTTCGCGGCAGTGGCCATAGGCCTGTGACGGTTGCAGTCTACTGGTTCTGGCCCGCCAGCGGTGCGGGTGAGGTGTTAGAATCGCGCGCCCAATCGCCGTTGCGCCTTCCATGACTCATCCAGCCCCACATGCCGTCGCCCGCCTGCGCGCAGAGCGCCTGGCGCGCAGCCTCAAACCCTTCGTCGCCCGTGGTTCGCGCGCCGAGCGCTGCCCGCACTGCCGGGTGCAGCCGACCCATTGCCTGTGCGCCTGGCGCCCGCAGGTCGAGTCCAATGCCGCCATGTGCCTGGTGATGCATGACATTGAGGCGTTGAAGCCGAGCAATACCGGCTGGCTGATCGCTGATGTGGTGCCTGAAACCCACGCCTTCGGATGGACGCGCACTGCCGTCGACCCCGCGCTGCTGGAGTTGTTGGCCGATCCGCAGTGGCAGCCTTACCTGGTGTTTCCCGGTGAGTACGTGGCACCGCAGCGCGTGGTGGAGGAGGTGCGGCTTGCGCCCGGCAAGCGGCCGCTGTTCGTGTTGCTCGATGCCACCTGGACCGAGGCGCGCAAGATGTTTCGCAAGAGCCCGTATCTGGATGCGCTGCCAGTGCTGAGCCTGACGCCGGCACAACTATCGCGCTATCGCCTGCGTCGCTCCACACGTGGCGAGCACCTGTGCACCGCCGAGGTAGCTGCCATGTGCCTGGAGCTGGCTGGCGACCTGCGTGCCGGCGAGGCGCTGGACGATTATCTCGATGTGTTCAGCCAGCACTACCTGGCTGCCAAACGGCGTCTGCCGCTGGATCTCAACGACGCTCTGCACCAGCGTTTGCAGACGTACCCCTGAGTTCGCTGGGCAGTGGCTTGGGCCACAGCTGCGCCAGCAGCATGCCGCCAAACATCAGCGCACAACCCAGATAGCCGCGCGGCGCCAGCACTTCGCTCAACAACAGGGCGCCGGCGATGGCGGCGAACACGGCTTCCAGCGAGAGGATGATCGCCGCATGCGAGGCGATGGCATGCTGCTGCGCCACCACCTGCAGGGTGAAACCGATCGCCACGCCGAACACGCCGCCGTAGAGAATGGCCGGCCCGGCGGCAATGATGCCGTCCAGTGTCGCGCTCTCGAACACCAGCGCCAGGGCCAGACTGATCACCGCGCAGGTGGCGAACTGGATGAAGGCCAGGCGCAGCGGGTCGTGACGGCTGGCGAAGAATCCCACCAGCAACACATGCACGCCCCAGACGAAGGCACCAGCCAACTGCAGCCAGTCGCCGGAGGCTACGGTGAATCCTTCGCCGACGCTGAGCAGGAACATGCCGACCACTGCCAGGCTGGCGCCCAACCAGATGCCGGCGCTGCTGCGCTGGCCGATCAGCAAGCCGAGAATCGGTACCATGATCACGTACAACCCGGTGATGAAGCCTGAGTTGGTCACCGTGGTGAACAGCAGGCCGACCTGCTGCAGATTGATCCCCAACGACAGTGCCAGGCCCATGATCACGCCACCCGCCAGCAGGTTGCGATTCAGCGGTGCAGCGGGGCGCTGCTGGCGGCGTTGCAGCAAAGCCAGCACCGGCAACAGAACCAGGCAGGCGAGGGCGAAGCGCAGGCCGGTATAAAGGAAGGGGCCGATGTTATCCATGCCCAGACGCTGGGCGACGAAGGCGCTGCCCCAGATCATCGCGGTAATCAGCATCAGCAGGTCAGCGCGCAGGGCTTGGCTTCGCATCAGGGCTTCTCGGCAGGAAAGCTGCGCATCGTGCCGCAAAGCATTGAACTTGACCACCCCGCCACAGCTCGGCATGCTGAGCGCCGCCGTCGGTCCGAGTGGGGAGTCTGCGATGCTCAATGAGCAGGCTTGAGCGGGTCTACAGGCGAAAAGCACTGCCATACTCACCTCAGTGCCACTTATAACAAGAACAGGATCTGCCCATGGCCGCCTACGAAATCCTGATTGCCGACGATCACCCGCTGTTTCGCAGCGCGCTGCAACAAGCTCTGACCCTGGGCTTGGGACCTGAAGTGCGTCTGGTAGAAGCTGCCAGCATCGCCGAGCTTGAAGGCCACTTGGCTGAAAAAAGTGATTGGGACCTGGTCCTGCTCGACCTCAATATGCCCGGTGCCTACGGCTTTTCCGGTCTGGTACTGCTGCGTGGGCAGTACCCGCAGATCCCTGTGGTGATGATCTCCGCTCAGGAAGAGGCGTCCGTGGTCAACCGCTCCCGCGAGTTCGGCGCCAGTGGCTTCATCCCCAAATCCAGCCCGCTGGAAACCTTGCAGCAAGCGGTGCGACACGTACTCGATGGTGACACCTGGTGGCCGCCGCTGGCGGAAGAGGGGGCGCCGGTTTCCGCTGAGGTCAAGGCTGCCAGTGCCGGTTTGGCCAGCCTGACACCGCAGCAGTTCCGTGTGCTGACCATGGTCTGCGAAGGGCTGTTGAACAAGCAGATTGCCTACGAATTGAGCGTCTCCGAGGCGACGGTCAAGGCGCATGTGACGGCGATTTTCCGCAAGCTGGGCGTGCGCACCCGCACCCAGGCTGCGTTGCTGTTGCAGCAGATGGAATCGATCCCCGCGCAGTGAGCTGCGCTGCGTTGAAAGCAAGCTCGGCTTGCTCATTTGCAGCCAGTAAACTGCGCAGCTTCACTTGCTCTCGCCTTGTATCCCTCTAGCTCGCGATCTCGTAGATAGGTTCTCGCGCAGCGGATGCAGTAAGCTGCGCGCCTCTTCCAGTAGGGGTGAGGCGCATGTCGCCATTCAAGGGCCAAACCGGCCTGAAACGTATCCTCAATGCCGCCAGCTATTCGCTCGATGGCCTGCGCGCCGCGTTCTTCGGCGAGGCAGCCTTTCGCCAGCTGGTGTTGCTCAATCTGGTGCTGATTCCATCGGCTTTCCTGCTCGACGTCAGTCGTGGCGAGCGCGCGTTGATGGTGGCCGTGTGTCTGCTGGCGCTGATCGTCGAGCTGCTCAATTCGGCCATCGAGGCAGCCATCGATCGCATTTCCCTGGAGCGCCACCCGCTGTCGAAGAACGCCAAGGACATGGGCAGCGCCGCGCAGTTCGTCGCGTTGGGCATGATCGCCTCGGTGTGGGCAATCATCCTCTTGAGCTGACGCTCAGATGATCGGTGGTAGGACGATCTGATCGCTGCGACTGACTCCGGCCGTCAGTGCGCGACACTGTTCGAGAAACTCGCGCATCGCTGCTGTCTGGTACTTCTGCTTGTGCCAGATGAAGTAGAACTGCCGGCGCAGGTCCAACTCTGGAGTTTCCACCGGCATCAGGCTGCCACGACGAAAGGCGTCGCGCAGCGCCAGGCGTGAGATGCAGCCGATGCCCAGGCCGGATTCCACAGCGCGCTTGATCGCCTCGGTATGTTCCAGCTCCAGGCGGATATTCAGGTTGCGCGGGTGATGCCGCATGGCCTGGTCGAAGGTCAGCCGCGTGCCCGAGCCCTGTTCACGCAGAATCCAGGCTTCGTGCGTCAGTTCTTCCAGGCTGGCGCTGCCACGCCCAGCCAGTGGGTGCTGTGGCGCACAGAACACCACCAGTTCGTCCTCGACCCAGGGCTGCACCTCGATATCCGGGTGCTGGCAGTCGCCTTCGATCAAGCCCAGGTCCAGCTCGTAGTGAGCGATCTGTTGCACCACATGAGCGGTGTTATGCACCTGCAGCTTCACCCGGCATTCAGGGTGGCGCTGCATGAAGCTGCCAATCAGCAGGGTGGCCAGATAGTTGCCCACGGTCAGGGTGGCGCCGACGTTCAGCGAGCCATAACCGCTCTTGCCCCCCAGCAGGCGTTCGATTTCGCGCGCCTGGTCGATCAGGGCTACGGCCTCGGGCAGGAGCTGCCGGCCCAGGGCGTTGAGCGCCAGGCGCTTGCCGGCGCGATCGAACAGCTGGCAGTCGGATTGGCGTTCCAGTTCGGTCAGCGAAGTGCTGGTCGCAGACTGCGACAATGCGAGCGATTGCGCGGCGCGCGAGACGCTTTCATGCTGCGCCACGGCGACGAACACCTGAAGTTGTCTGAGAGTAAATCGCATATCGATATAACCGATAACCTATATCTTGATAATCCACTTAACAGATATTGTTGCCGCGAATAGAATCCCGCGCAATCGCGCCTTTGGCGCTGAAGTTCTTCGAGGAAATCATCATGAGCAATATGAACGTCGAGCGTGTGCTCAGCGTCCACCACTGGAACGATACGCTGTTCAGCTTCAAGTGCACCCGTGATCCGGGCCTGCGCTTCGAGAATGGCCAGTTCGTGATGATCGGCCTGCAGCAGGAAAACGGTCGCCCGCTGATGCGCGCCTATTCCATCGCCAGCCCGAACTGGGAAGAGCATCTGGAGTTCTTCAGCATCAAGGTGCCGGACGGCCCGCTGACCTCGCAGCTGCAGCACCTCAAGGAAGGCGACGAGATCATCATCAGCAAGAAGCCCACCGGCACCCTGGTGCTCGATGACCTCAATCCGGGCAAGCACCTCTATCTGCTGTCCACTGGTACCGGCCTGGCGCCGTTCATGAGCGTGATTCAGGACCCGGAAACCTACGAGCGTTTCGAGAAGGTGATTCTGGTTCACGGCGTGCGTTATGTGAACGAAGTGGCCTATCGCGAGTTCATCACCGAGCACCTGCCGCGCAACGAGTTCTTTGGCGATGCGCTGAAAGAGAAGCTGATCTACTACCCCACCGTGACCCGTGAGCCGTTCGAGAACCAGGGCCGCCTGACCGACCTGATGCGCAGCGGCAAGCTGTTCGCCGACATCGGCCTGCCGCCGATCAATCCGCAGGACGACCGCGCCATGATCTGCGGTAGCCCGAGCATGCTCGACGAGACCAGCGCAGTGCTTGACAGCTTCGGTCTGAAGATCTCCCCGCGCATGCGTGAGCCGGGGGACTACCTGATCGAGCGCGCCTTCGTGGAAAAATAAGCGCCACCGTTCAACGACAAAGCCGCCCGATGGGTAATGCCAGTCAGTTAAGCCGTTGCACTCGATCTTTGTAGGAGCCGGCTTGCCGGCGATCCGCCATAAAAAGCATCGCCAGCAAGCTGGCTCCTACGAAAAACGCCCCTCTACTGCAAGTAGGAGGGGGTGGTGACGAACTTATCTGATCAGCATTAGCCCGATGGGCGGCTTTGTCGTTCATGGCGCTCTCGTAGCCCGTAGCCCGCTCTCGTAGCCCATATACGGATGCAATCCGGGGAGGGTGTGTTGCAATCCCCCGGATTGCATCGGGGCTACGGCTACATCGGGGGCTTACAGACGCTTGGCGTCGATGATCAGCACTGGCTCGCGCGGTACGTTCTGGTGCATGCCGCGGTTGCCGGTGGGTACCTGGGCGATCTTGTCCACCACGTCCATGCCACGGGTCACCTTGCCGAACACGGCGTAACCGAAGTCACGCGAGCTGTGGTCGAGGAAAGCGTTGTCCTTGTGGTTGATGAAGAACTGGCTGGTGGCCGAGTCGCGTACCTGGGTGCGAGCCATGGCCAGGGTGCCACGGACGTTGTGCAGGCCATTGTCGGCCTCGTTCTTGATCGGCGCGTTGGTGTCCTTCTGGCGCATGTCGGCATCGAAACCACCGCCTTGGACCATGAAGCCAGGAATCACCCGGTGGAACTGGGTGCCGTTGTAGAAGCCACTGTCGACGTACTTGAGGAAGTTCTGCGTGCTGATCGGCGCCTTGTCGGCGGCCAGCTCCACTTCCACTTCGCCGAGGCTGGTGGTCAGCAACACCTTGGGGTTTTCCGCGGCGAGCAGACTGGTCGACAGCAGCAGGGCGCCGGTGGTGAGAACGAGTTGCTTGAGCATGATGGTCAGTTTTCCTTGTTGGCAGTTTCGCCGAGAAAGGCGAGCAGGGCGTTATTAAAGCGTTCCGGTTGATCCAGTGGTGTGGCGTGGCGCGAGTTTTCGATTATCAGCAGGCGCGCGTTGGGCATTTCTGCCACGTATTCGCGCTTGCGTTCAACGGGCGTGTAGTCGCGGTCGGCGGTGATCACCAGGGTAGGACAGGTGATGCGATCGAGGCGTTCCCGCACGCCCCAGCCGATGATCGCGTCGAGGCTGGCGAGGTAGGCGCGTTTGTCGTTCTGCGGCCAGCGTTCTTCGATCTTGCGCCGCAATTCGGCCTGCTCGGGCTTGGGGAACAGCAACTTGCCCAGCGCCTTGGCAATGGTGTCCAGGCTGAGCAGGCGCGATAGCATCCAGCGCTTGCCAATTTCCAGCCAGTCCCGCGCACTCTTGGCCTTCACCTCCGGGCCGCTGTTGACGATGGTCAGGCTGCGCAACAGCTCGGGGCGGTCGACGCCAAGCTGGAAGCCGATCATGCCGCCCATGGAGATGCCCACCAGATGCACCGGTGGCAATCGCAGGTGTTCGATCAGGGCGGCGACATCCTCGGCGAAGTCGGCGATGCGATAAGCCTCGCGCGGCTTGTCCGAACGGCCATGGCCGCGCACGTCGAGGGCGATGACCCGATAGTGCTGGGCGAGCACCGGGATCTGGTATTCCCAGTCGCGCGTGCTCGAGCCCAGGCCATGCACCAGTAGCAGGGGCGTGCCGTGGCCGTAGTCTTCGTAATGCAGTTGGCAACCGTCGTTGTCGAAGTAGGACATGGGCGGGCTCTCAGTTGGGCGACTGCGGCGCGGCGAAGGCGGCGTCCAGCGGCGCCGCATCGAAGTTCTTGATCAGCTCGATGAGAATCTGCGTGGCCGGGCCGAGCACGCGCTCCTTGTTGTTGTAGAGGAAGAAGCGCGGTTTGCGAATAGCACCTTGAGTCAGGGGCAAAGGTTTCAGCAGACCATCCTGCAGTTCACGGACGATCAGATGGCGCGGCAGCCAGGCGAAGCCCAGGCCGCTGCTGACGAATGTGCGTGCGGTCGGCAGGCTACCTACCGTCCAGCGCTGCTCCGCGCCGAGCCAGCCGGCGTCGCGCGGCTGCAGGCGACCGCTGTCACGGGTGACTACCTGCATCTGGCCTTCCAGATCCTGGAAGCTCAGCTCACGTTGCAGGCGGTGCAGTGGGTGTTCCGGGTTGGCGACGGCGACGAATTCCACTTCACCCAGTTCGATACCGAGGTGGCCAGTGATGTTCAGCGCGCTGATGGCCAGGTCGGCGGTACCTTCGAGCAGTACTTCCTCGACTCCAGACAGCACCTCCTCACGCAGGCGCACACGGCAGCCGCGGCTCTGCGGCATGAAGGCGGTCAGGGCGCGGACGAGGTTGGCGGTGGGGTAGGCGGCATCCACCACCAGGCGCACCTCGGCTTCCCAGCCCTGTTCCATGTGGTGAGCCAGATCTTCCAGCTGGCTGGCCTGCTTGACCAGTTGCCGCGAGCGGCGCAGCAGCACGTCGCCGGCCTCGGTGAGTACGGCTTTGCGCCCGTCGATGCGCAGCAGCGGTACGCCGAGCTGTTCCTGCATGCGCGCCACGGTATAGCTGACCGAGGATTGCGAGCGGTGCAGTACGTCGGCAGCCTGGGCGAAGCCGCCCTGATCCACCACGGCCTGCAGCGTGCGCCATTGATCCAGGGTTACACGAGGAGCTTTCATCACATCATCCTGCTTGAGTCGGCTGTTATCGCCGACGATCTCCACCTACACTGGCGATCCCATGCTGGAGAGCACCAATGAAAAAAATAATCTGCTACCTGTTCGCCTTTCTACCGTTGGCCGCCCATGCCTATCCCATCGAGGTGGAAAAACAGTTCAACGGTGCCGAGGTCTCAGCCACCACTCAGGAAATCGACCACAACATGGCGGCGCTGATGCTCTACAACTATGGCCAGAGCGAGGCCGAGTGCAGCGCGGTGTTCCGCAATGGCCCCGAAGCGCCACGTACCCGGCGTACCGTGTTGGCGCCTGGCGCCAGCAGCAACATGACGGTCAAGTTCACCCGTAGCGTGATTCGCTTGCGGATCAACCTGACCTGCAACCTGAAGTGATGAAAGCCTAGACGCGGCAAGCCTATAAATCAATTTAATCGATATATGTAAGCGGATATTTGCGCTTTTTAATCGAAATCTGAGTCTCTACTCTGTGTTCCATCGATTCTCAACTCTCTCGATGGAGCCTCAGACATGTCCCGTGTTCTCGTTATCGAAAGCAGCGCCCGCCAGCAAGGTTCGGTTTCCCGCGAGCTGACCCGGCAGTTCATCGGTAATTGGCAAGCCGCACGCCCGGCAGACCAGATCCAGATTCGCGATCTGGCAGTCGAGCCGGTCCCGCACCTCGATGCCACCCTGCTGGGTGGCTGGATGACTCCGAGCGAGCAGCAGAACGATGCCGAGAAGGCTGCCCTGGCCCGCTCCAATCAACTCACCGATGAGTTGCTGGCTGCCGATGTGCTGGTGCTGGCTGCGCCGATGTACAACTTCGCCATCCCCAGTACCCTCAAGGCCTGGCTGGATCACGTGCTGCGCGCCGGCGTCACCTTCAAGTACACCGAAACCGGCCCCCAGGGCCTGCTGACCGGCAAGCGTGCCTTCGTGCTCACCGCCCGTGGTGGTATCTACGCCGGTAGCGCGCTGGATCATCAGGAGCCCTACTTGCGCCAGGTACTGGCCTTCATCGGTATCCATGACGTGCAGTTCATCCATGCCGAAGGCCTGAACCTGGGCGCCGAGTTCAGCGAAAAAGGCCTGGCCCAGGCCAAGGCCAAGCTGGCTGAAGTGGCCTGATGCCGAACCGACTCTCCTGAGCGCCCGCTAGTGGGCGTGCTATGCCGGTCGCTTTGTGATGAAGTGGCCGGCTTTTTTATCTGGCTGGACAGCAGAGCCCGGCGCATGGATTGTCCGGCGCAGGGGAACGCGCTAAGGTCGCCGCCTTCCTTGGGAGGTGGCTGTGCGATATCTGCTGATAGTGACCCTGCTGTGGGCGTTTTCCTTCAGCCTGATCGGTGAGTATCTGGCCGGTCGGGTCGACAGCTACTTCGCGGTGCTGACGCGCATCGTCATCGCCGGTCTGCTGTTCGTGCCGCTGACCCGTTGGCGCGGCCATGCCCCGGCCTTCGTGCGCGGCATGCTGCTGATCGGCGCGCTGCAGTTCGGCATCACCTACGTGTGCCTGTACCTGAGTTTCTCGGTGCTGACGGTGCCGGAGGTGTTGCTGTTCACCATCCTCACGCCGCTACACGTGACGCTGATCGAGGATGCCCTCAATCGTCGATTCAACCCCTGGGCGCTGGTCGCCGCTCTGGTGGCCGTGCTGGGCGCCGGGATCATCCGCTACGACGGTATCAGCAGCGGCTTTTTGCTCGGTTTCCTGTTGCTGCAGGTCGCCAACTTCACCTTCGCCGCCGGGCAGGTGCTGTACAAGCATCTGCTGCTCAAACACCCCTCCACCGAGCCGCAATACAAGCGCTTTGGTTTCTTCTACCTGGGCGCGCTGTTGATCGCGCTGCCGGCCTTCCTGCTGCTGGGCAACGGCGAGCGACTGCCGAGCACCGCACTGCAGTGGAGTGTGCTGGTCTGGCTTGGTGTGGCGGCGTCCGGATTGGGACTGTACTGGTGGAACAAAGGCGCCAGCCTGGTCGATGGCGGCACCCTGGCAGTGATGAACAATGCACTGGTGCCTGCCGGCTTGCTGGTCAATCTGCTGATCTGGAATCACGACGCTGACCTGCTGCGCCTGGCCCTGGGCGGTGTGGTGATCGCCGCTTCGCTACCGCTGGTCAATCTGGGGCGCACGCGTCGTACGCCTGCCGAGGTGCACTGATGCAACTGTCCGGGCGGGGAGTGGCGCTATCGGTTGGCGCCTCGATGCTGTTTGCCGTGCTGCCTGGCTACGTGCAGTGGCTGACGCCGCTCGATGGCGTGCAGATATTCGCTCAGCGCGTGCTTTGGTCGATTCCGTTGGTTCTGCTGCTGGTGCTGCTGGCGCGGCAGACCACCTTGCTGCGCGAGACCTTCGTGCGTCTGCGTCGCGAGCCGCTGTTGTTGGCCGCCTGCCCGCTGGCAGCGGCGCTGATCGGCGTGCAGTGGGGGCTATTTCTCTGGGCACCATTGGCCGGGCACATGCTGGAAGTGTCCATGGGCTACTTCCTGCTGCCGTTGGCCATGGTGCTGACCGGCCGACTGTTCTACGGCGAGCGCCTGCGCCCGCTGCAGCAGCTGGCAGTGACCTGCGCCATGCTCGGCGTGCTGCACGAGTTGTGGCGTACCCAGGCGTTTTCCTGGCTGACGCTGATCACCGCGCTGGGTTACCCACCTTATTTCATGCTGCGCCGCTGGATGCGCCTGGATGCGTTGTCCGGTTTTGTGCTGGAGATGCTGGTGCTGGCACCGTTGGCGATCTGGCTGATCATCGCGTATGGGCCGGTGGGGGCGTTCAGCGATCGTCCCTTGCTATGGCTGCTGGTGCCGGTGATGGCATTGATCGGCACCCTGGCGTTCGCCGCTTATATGGCGTCGAGCCGGTTGTTGCCCTTGGGGCTGTTCGGCATTCTCAGTTACGTCGAGCCGGTTCTATTGTTCGCCGTGGCGTTGCTGGTGCTGGGCGAGCGCTTCGACAGCGGGCAATGGCTGACCTATCTACCGATCTGGGGAGCTGTGCTGCTGGTTGGCTGGGACAGCGCTCGACTGCTGCGCAAGCAGCAGCGCGAGAGCATCAGGCCACGTTGATACGCGGCGCGGGGATCTGCGTGCGCACATTGGCCTGCTTCTGCACTCGATAGTGTACCTGCAGGGTGCCGCTGTTGAAGCGGCGTTGGTCGCTCAGGGTCAGGCTGCGTTCCATGCCCGTGGCCAGAAGAGGGATGCCAGCGCCGAGCAGGTGCGGCACTAGGTTGATCACCACCTCGTCGATCAGCCCGGCGGTGTAGCAGTTACCCGCCAGCAGGCTGCCACCGACCAGCCAGATACGCTGGAAGCCGGCTTCGTTCAATGCCGCCACGGCTTGAGCAGGCGTGCAGTGGGTCAGCTGGATTTCGTCAGCCGCGCGCGGCAGGGCGAGGCGAGTCAGCACCACGCAGGGTTTGCCGGGGTAGGGCCATGGGCCGCCGCGCTTGAGGAGGGCCTCGTAAGTGCCTCGGCCCATCAGCAGTGCGTTGATGCCGGAGTAAAAGTACTGAAAGGCATATTCTTCATCGGCCTGGCGTAGTGAGTCGAACCAGTCGATGCGCCCATCGGGGCGAGCGATGTAGCCATCGAGGCTCGAAGTGACGTGATAGATCAGTGACGGGTTCATCATTGCACCTCGGGCGGGCCATCTGAAAATTGGAGTGGCGCCGCCGAGACAAGTTCGTCGTGCGCCGTACCGCTTGTCGGATGGCTGCGCGATAGTCTCTCATTCGAGAACGTTGCGCAGAATTTCCTAGACGATCCCCGTCGCGATGGCGAGCAGCACCACGTCACGGCCGATCTGCTTCCATTGCGGCCAACAGGACGCACAGGCCGATACTGAGAGTGGTCTGGGGTTTGATGGGCATGGGCAGCGCTCTCGGGTAGTGATGCGAATTGGATATCCGGCGCGCGCTCCCGATTCCGGCCCGCTCCTGCCGGATAGCGACTCCAGACAGCCGTCCGTCGTCGCCTGAATGCGAGTTTCATGCAAAGAAATTCGGCCCCGACGGCGGAAACCGTTAGGCTATGCATCGTTTTGTCGATTTCTTTGAGGTAGTGCCCCCGTGTTTGCCCAATTCGCCCTGCATGAACGCCTGCTCAAAGCCGTGGCCGAGCTTAATTTCGTCGAGCCGACTCCGGTGCAGGCGGCAGCGATTCCGCCTGCGCTGGAGGGCAAGGACTTGCGGGTGATCGCCCAGACCGGCAGTGGCAAGACCGCCGCTTTCGTCCTGCCGCTGCTCAATCGGCTGCTCGGCGATGGCAACTCCAAGCAGCGCCTCAGCATTCGTGCGCTGATTCTGCTGCCGACCCGTGAGCTGGCGCAGCAGACGCTCAAGGAAGTCGAGCGCTTCGCCCAGTTCACC
This sequence comes from Ectopseudomonas oleovorans, assembly GCF_029845265.1. Lineage (NCBI taxonomy): Bacteria > Pseudomonadati > Pseudomonadota > Gammaproteobacteria > Pseudomonadales > Pseudomonadaceae > Ectopseudomonas > Ectopseudomonas oleovorans. The sequence continues at coordinate 49,854 of NZ_JAOCLK010000002.1, read as the reverse complement.
TTCCTCAAGGCCGGTCTGGTTACCGGTGGTGAGGACTTCAAGGTGCAGGCCGCGATGATGCGCAAGATCGACATTCTGATCGGTACGCCGGGCCGGCTGATCGAGCATGCCAACGCCGGTAATCTGCCGCTGGATGAGGTCGAGGTGCTGGTGTTCGATGAAGCCGACCGCATGCTCGACATGGGCTTTGCCGAGGACGCCCAGCGCCTGGCTGAGGCCTGCGGCCCGCACCAGACCCTGCTGTTCTCCGCTACCACTGGCGGCAATGGCCTGCGCGAGATGGTCGCCAAGGTGCTCAAGGACCCGCAGCACCTGATGCTCAACAGCGTCAGCCAGCTCAATGAGGGTACTCGCCAGCAAATCATCACGGCCGACCACAACTATCACAAGGAACAGCTTGTGGACTGGTTGTTGGCCAACGAGACCTACGACAAGGCTATCGTCTTCACCAACACCCGCGTCCAGGCTGATCGTCTCTACGGCAAGCTGGTGGCGGCCGGGGTCAAGGCGTTCGTGTTGCACGGTGAGAAGGATCAGAAGGACCGCAAGCTGGCCATCGACCGCCTACGCCAGGGAGCAGTCAAGGTCCTGGTGGCCACCGACGTGGCTGCGCGCGGTCTGGACGTCGAAGGCCTGGATCTGGTGATCAACTTCGACATGCCGCGTTCCGGCGACGAGTACGTGCACCGCATCGGTCGTACCGGCCGTGCCGGCGGCGAAGGCCTGGCGGTATCGCTGATCTGCCACACCGATTGGAACCTGATGTCGAGCATCGAGCGCTACCTCAAGCAGCGTTTCGAGCGTCGTACCATCAAGGAGCTGAAAGGCATCTACCAGGGGCCGAAGAACCTCAAGGCCTCGGGCAAGGCCGCCGGCAGCAAGAAGAAAAAGACCGACAAGAAAGATCCGAAGAAAGCCACCGCCTCCAAGCGCAAGACCGGTCCGCGTCCTGCTGGCAAGCCTTCTGTGCTGGTCAGTGCCGATGGCAGCGCGCCGCTCAAGCGCAAGAAGCCGGCTGCGGAGTAAGGCTGCGACCTTGATTCTGTAGGAGCCGGCTTGCCGGCGATGCGATTGATACGCCCATCGCCGGCAAGCCGGCTCCTACACAAGCCTCACTCTACTCCACCCCGACGAAACCACCGGTCTGGTGCTGCCACAGGCGTGCATACAGACCGCCGTGGGCAATCAGCTCGGCGTGGGTGCCGGTTTCGATGACCTGCCCCCGGTCGATCACCACCAGGCGATCCATCCGTGCGATGGTCGACAGGCGGTGGGCGATGGCGATCACCGTCTTGCCTTCCATCAGGCTATCCAGGCTTTCCTGAATGGCCGCCTCCACTTCCGAGTCCAGTGCCGAGGTGGCTTCGTCCAGTACCAGAATCGGCGCGTCCTTGAGCAGCACGCGGGCGATGGCAATGCGCTGACGCTGGCCACCGGACAGCTTCACGCCGCGCTCACCGACCTGAGCATCCATGCCGCGTCCGCCCTGGCTGTCATCGAGGGTGGGGATGAAGGCATCGGCGCGGGCCTTGCGTACTGCTTGCCAGAGCTCGTCGTCGTTGGCAGCGGGTTTGCCGTAGCGCAGGTTGTCACGGATCGAACGGTGCAGCAGGGCGGTGTCCTGGGTCACCACGCCGATGTTGGCGCGCAGGCTTTCCTGAGTCACCGTGGCGATGTCCTGATCGTCGATCAGGATGCGTCCGCTTTCCAGGTCGTACAGGCGCAGCAGCAGGTTGACCAGGGTCGACTTGCCGGCGCCGGAAGGGCCGACCAGACCGATTTTCTCGCCGGGTGCAATGGCGATGTCCAGGCCGCTGATCACGCCGCCCTTCTTGCCGTAGTGGAAGTGGATGTCCTCGAAACGCACGCCGCCCTGCGTCACCTGCAGCGGTTTGGCATTTGCGTGGTCGAGCACCTGGCGTGGCTGAACGATGCTCTGCATGCCGTCCTGCACGGTGCCGACGTTCTCGAAGATGCCGTTGACCACCCACATGATCCATTCGGCCATGTTGTTGATGCGGATTACCAGGCCCAGCGCCAGGGCGATGGCGCCAGTGGTGATCAGTGACTGGCTCCACAGCCACAGGGCCAGGGCGCCGGTGCCGACGATCAGTACGCCGTTCAGGCAGGTGATGAGAAAATCCAGGGCAGTGATGGTGCGCGACTGCAGGCGGAACTTGTCGAGCAGATCCTGCATGGCTTCGCGGGCGTAGCTTTCCTCTTCCTGCGAGTGGGCGAACAGCTTGAGCGTGGCGATGTTGCTGTAGCCATCGACGACCCGGCCCATAACTTTCGAGCGCGCCGAGGAAGCGGCAGCCGAGCGCGCCTTGATGCGCGGCACGAAGTACCAGAGCGCCGCGCTGTAGCCGACTATCCACAACGACAGCGGCACCACCAGGCGCAGATCGGCGGCGGCGAACAGGTACAGCGCGCTGCCGGCATAGACCACCACATGCCACAGCGCGTCGATCACCTGCATGGCCGAGTCGCATAGCGAAGGGCCGGTCTGCATCACGCGCTGGGCGATGCGGCCGGCGAAGTCGTTCTGGAAGAAGCTCAGGCTCTGCTTGAGCACGTAGCGGTGGTTCTGCCAGCGAATCAGGTTGGTCAGGCCCGGATTGACCGCCTGGTGCGTGAGCAGGTTGTGCAGGCCGAACACCAGGGGGCGGATGATCAGCGCCACCAGCAGCATCCACAGCAGCTCGTTCTGGTGCTTGCTGAAGAAGCTGCTGGCATCCGTGCTGGCCTGGGCCATGTCGATCAGCTGGCCGAGGAAGCTGAACAGCGCGACTTCGATCAGGGCGGCGAAGAAGCCGATGATCAGCACTGCCAGCATCAGCGGCCACACCTGTTTCAGGTAATGGCTGTAGAAACGCAGCATGCCGGTTGGCGGGGCGACGTCGGGGCTTGGTTTGAAGACGTCGATCAGGGATTCGAAGCGGCGAAACAGCATTGCAGGCGTCTTGCCTCAATAGGAGTGGACGCCGATAGTAACGCTGTCAGTGCGAGCGAGTCTCAGTTAAAAGCGGTTTCTGCAACTCGCTGGCCCAGGCCAGCAGTGGAACCTCCAGCTGCGGTTGCCAGATGCGCTTGAACAGCAGGGCCAGATGTTCGGCTTCGCCGCGTTCGAAGGGCAGGCGGTCGATGCGCTCGTGCACCTGCCATTGGCCGTCCTGCAGGTGGGCGAAGTCGAAGCGGAAGGGATGAAAACCGGTCATGCCCAGACGCAGATCGGTGACGATCAAACGCTCACCCACCTGGTCGTAGCGCAGCACGCCGCCGGTGAACCACTCCAGCCGCTGATGCATGGGCGAGTCCGTCAGTTGCTCGCGCAGGTGAGTGCCGCGCGGCAGGCGTTGCAGTTGCGGCGGCTTATCATCGAACCAGCCGACCAGGGCTTCGTGGTAGTCCTCGCCATCGAGCACGATGACGCGCCACAGCAGGGTGTTGAATGGCGTCGGCGTAGTGAACAGCTGTTCGGCCTGGATGCCCTGGCGCGCCAGCTCGCGCTCCACGCGCTGCTCGGCCATGAATTTGCCGGCGAGGCTGAAGCCGATGTACAGCGTCGATACGGCCAGCGCCACGGCCGGTACGCGCCAACTCTGCTCGCGCAGGCCGGTGAACAGGCAGGTCACCACCGCTGCGATCAGTGGCACGGTATACATCGGGTCGATGATGAACAGGCTGGACCAGGCCGTGGGTGTCGGCATCAGCGGCCAAAACAGCTGGGTACCGTAGCTGGTGAAGGCATCCAGCAAGGGATGGGTGATCAGCACCAGCCACAGCGTTAGCAGCAGGCGATTGGCCGAGTAACCGGGGTGAGGGCGAAAGCGCCTGGCCAGCCAGGTCAGCAGCAGGGCAAAGCCGCTGAGAACGAACAGCGAGTGGCTGAAACCGCGATGGTAGGTCATGTTGGCCACGGCATCGCCGTATTCCATGACCACGTCCAGATCGGGAGCGGTGGCGAGCATCGCGCCGTAGAGCAGCGCCTTGCGCCCCTGCCAGCGACCGAGCAGCGCGCCCTGGATGCTGGCGCCGAGTACCGCCTGGGTTATGGAGTCCATCGAGTGCTTCCGAAAAAAGACAGGCCGCTACGTTAGCCGAGGTGACCGGCGAATGCCGTGGGGAAATTTCAAGCAAAGATTACAGCTGCGGCGGGTATTCTGATGCCATGCCTTTCAAGAAATCATGGCCATGCTGATCGTCTCCAACAGTGTTCACCTTCCCGATGATGAAATCGAACTGACCGCCATCCGCGCCCAGGGCGCCGGTGGGCAGAACGTCAACAAGGTGTCCAGCGCCGTGCACCTGCGTTTCGACAGCCAGGCCTCATCGTTGCCGCCCTTTTACAAGGAGCGCCTGCTGACGCTTGCCGACAGTCGTATCACCGCCGACGGGGTGGTGATCATCAAGGCGCAGCAGTACCGCACTCAGGAGCAGAATCGCGCCGATGCCCTGGAGCGCCTTGCCGAGTTGATCCGCAGCGCCGGCAAGGTGGAAAAGCAACGCCGCCCGACCAAACCGACCCTGGGCTCGAAGAAGCGTCGCCTGGACGGCAAGAGCAAGCGCGGCGCGATCAAGGCGGGGCGGGGCAAGGTGGATTTTTAGCAGCCCGTTGAAAAACGTCGGCGAGGCAGGCAAGACAATACTGATGGCGGCCCCGCAAAAACGGCCGAAAAAAGCACTGGGCCCGCACTCGGCTTTACGAGTTGTAAATGAGCATTTTGACTGGGCTCGCACGCGAGGCCGGTTTTAACGCAGTATTGCCAACGCAGGTAGTTTTTCAATGGCCTGCTAGCCGCGTGCCGCCAGGTACGCCTGATAGTCGGGAATGCGATACTCGTGCTGTTGCTCCAGCAGGCTGCTGCTGAGCATGTAGTCGGCGCTGCTCTCGTTGCACGCTACCGGGATGTTCCACACCGCCGCCACACGCAGCAGTGCCTTGATATCCGGGTCGTGTGGCTGTGGCTCGAAGGGGTCCCAGAAGAACACCAGCATGTCCACGCGCTGTTCGGCGATGCGCGCGCCGATCTGCTGGTCGCCGCCCAGCGGGCCGCTGATCATGCTTTCCACCGGCAAATCCAGACGCTTGCTCAAAAGCAGGCCGGTGGTGCCAGTGGCCACCAGTTCATGGCGAGCCAGCTTGTCGCGCTGGCGTTCGCACCAGTCCAGCAGGAAGCCTTTGCAGTGGTCGTGCGCCACCAGGGCGATGCGCTTGCGCGCCGGCAATTGGGCGTGGGTGAAGCTGATACGGCTCATCGAGCCTCCTCGTTCAGTTCAGGCGAGCCAGGACCAGGCAGTTGTCCAGCATGCGGTTGGAGAAGCCCCATTCGTTGTCATACCAGGCCATGACCTTGAGCAGCTTGCCGCTGACCTTGGTGTGGTTGGCATCGAAGATCGATGACAGCGGGTTGTGGTTGAAATCGCAGGACACCAGCGGCAGCGCGTTGTAGCCCAGCACCGGGGACTTCTCGCTGGCGGCCTTGAGCAGGGCGTTGACTTCCTCGGCAGTGGTCTCGCGCTTCACCAGCAGAGTCAGGTCGACCAGCGACACATTGATCACCGGCACCCGCACGGCCATGCCGGTGAGCTTGCCGGCCAGTTCCGGCAGTACCAGGCCGACCGCTTCGGCGGCACCGGTCTTGGTCGGGATCATCGACTGGGTCGCCGAACGCGCACGGTACAAATCGCTGTGGTAAACGTCGGACAGGTTCTGGTCGTTGGTATAGGCGTGAATGGTGGTCATCAGGCCCTGTTCGATGCCCAGTTCGCGATGCAGCACCTGCGCCACTGGCGCCAGGCAGTTGGTGGTGCAGGAGGCGTTGGAGATGATCTGCATGTCAGGTGTCAGCACCTGCTCGTTGACGCCATACACCACGGTGGCATCGGCACCCTTGGCAGGCGCGGAGATCAGCACCTTGCGTGCGCCGGCCGCGAGGTGCGCGGCGGCCTTGTCACGTTCGGTGAACAGCCCGGTGCATTCCAGCACCACATCGACCTGATGAGTTTTCCAGGGCAGCTCGGCCGGATTGCGAATGGCGCTGACGGCGATGCGGTCACCCTTGATCCACAGGCTTTCGCCGTCCACTTTAACTTCTTCAGGGAAATGGCCGTGGACGCTGTCATATTGCAACAGGTGGGCATTGATCGCGCTGTCGCCCAGATCGTTGATCGCCACGACCTGCAGGTGCTGGCGATAATTCTGGGTATAGAGTGCGCGTAGCACGTTGCGACCGATACGGCCGAAGCCATTGATGGCGATGCGTAGTGTCATGGTGAGGGTCTCGTCAATTTGTTGTTGTAATTACAAGATTATTCCCTTTGCTCTAGAAATCAAGCCCGTTGAGTGGCAGTATTTTGTTGTAAATACAAATAAGCGCTAGTCGCTAGCCTGGAGATTCCCCATGCATCCCCGCGTTGTTGAAGTGACCGAACGTCTTGTCCAGCGCAGCCGCGCCACGCGCCAGCGCTACCTGGAGATGATCCGTGCCGCCGCCAGCGAAGGCCCGCAGCGGGGCAAGCTGCAGTGCGCCAACTTCGCCCATGGCGTAGCTGGCTGCAGCGGTCACGACAAGCAGACCCTGCGCCTGATGGAGGCGGCCAACGTGGCCATCGTGTCTGCCTACAACGACATGTTGTCGGCCCATCAGCCCTACGAAACCTTTCCCGAGCAGATCAAGCAGGCGCTGCGTGAGCGGGGCTCGGTGGGACAGTTCGCCGGTGGTGTGCCGGCCATGTGCGATGGCGTTACGCAGGGTGAGCCGGGCATGGAGATTGGGATCGCCAGTCGTGAGGTGATCGCGATGTCCACTGCCGTGGCGCTGTCGCACAACATGTTCGACGCCGCGTTGTACCTGGGCGTGTGCGACAAGATCGTGCCAGGGCTGATGATGGGTGCGCTGCGTTTCGGTCACTTGCCATCCCTGTTCGTGCCGGCAGGGCCGATGACCTCGGGGCTGTCCAACAAGGAGAAGGCCGACGTGCGTCAGCGTTACGCCGAGGGCAAGGCGACCCGCGACGAGCTGCTGGCGGCGGAAATGGCCGCTTACCACGGGCCAGGTACCTGCACCTTCTATGGCACCGCCAATACCAACCAGCTACTGATGGAGGTGATGGGCCTGCACCTGCCGGGTGCTTCCTTCATCAATCCGGGCACGCCGCTGCGTGATGCGCTGACCTGTGAAGCTGCGCAGCAGGTCACGCGCCTGACCAAGCAGAGCGGGAGTTTCATGCCCATCGGCGAGATTGTCGACGAGCGCTGCCTGGTCAACTCCATCGTTGCCCTGCATGCCACCGGCGGCTCCACCAACCATACCCTGCATATGCCGGCCATCGCCCGCGCCGCCGGCATCCTGCTGACCTGGCAGGACATGGCCGACCTGTCCGAAGTGGTGCCGACCCTCGCGCACGTCTACCCCAATGGCAAGGCCGACATCAACCACTTCCAGGCCGCTGGCGGCATGGCTTTCCTGATCCGCGAATTGCTCGACGCCGGGTTGCTACATGAAGAGGTCAACACCGTGGCCGGCCGCGGCCTGTCGCGCTACACCCGTGAACCCTTCCTCGAGGACGGCAAGCTGGTCTGGCGTGACGGGCCGACCGAGAGCCTGGAGGAGAGCGTGCTGCGCCCCGTGGCGCGGCCGTTCTCGGCAGAAGGCGGCCTGCGCCTGATGCAGGGCAACCTTGGTCGTGGGGTGATGAAGGTGTCCGCGGTGGCGCCCGAGCATCAGGTGGTGGAGGCGCCAGCTCTGGTATTCGAGGATCAGCTGGAGTTGGTCGAAGCCTTCAAGGCCGGCAAGCTGGAGCGCGATTTTGTCGCCGTGGTGCGTTTTCAGGGGCCGCGCAGCAACGGTATGCCGGAGCTACACAAGATGACGCCATACCTGGGCGTGCTGCAGGATCGTGGTTTCAAGGTGGCGCTGGTCACCGATGGGCGCATGTCAGGCGCCTCAGGCAAGATTCCGGCGGCGATTCATGTCTGCCCAGAGTCCTTCGATGGCGGGCCGCTGGCGCGGGTGCGCGATGGCGATCTGATTCGCGTCGATGGTCACAACGGTGAACTGCTGCTGCAGGTCGACGAGGCCGAGTTCGCCTCGCGCCAGCCGGCGGCGCGGCCTGCTCCGGCCAGTGGCTGCGGGCGCGAGTTGTTCGCCTTCATGCGCCACAACTTCAGCACGGCGGAGCAGGGCGCCAGTGCCTTTACCGAGAGCCTCGAGTCGCTGGTCTGAGGCGGGCGCCTGTTGCCCGGATTGCATCGGGCTACTTGCCAGACGCCGGCAAGGCCTGCAAAGCCGCTCTTCGTAGGAGCCCCGCCTCGGGGCGAAGCTTTATCCAAGCGTGCCCCGCCCTGATTCGCGGCGGGGCGCCGCTCCTACAGACCTGCGTCCTGCTTCAGATCCCCTGCGGAATTTCTTCGCCGCCCAGTGCGCTGAACAGTTCCGGCAGAAACTCCACCAGGGTCATCATCATCAGGATGAAGCTGGCATCCTGCTGGGCCAGGGCGTCGTCGCCGCCGTCCTGTTCGGCCTGCTCCTGCAGCACGTCTTCGAAGCGCAGGCGCTTGATGGTCAGCTTGTCGTCGAGTACGAACGACAGCTTGTCCTGCCAGGCCAGTGACAGTTGGGTGACCTGCTTGCCGGTGGACAGGTGCAGCTGGATTTCCTCGCTGGTCAGATCCTGGCGCTTGCAGCGCACCACACCGCCGTCCTCGTGGGTATCGCGCAGCTCGCACTCGTCGAGGACGAAGAAGCCTTCGGCAGCACTCTGGTTCTTCAGCCAGTCGGTGAGGGTGGCGGTCGGCGCGATCTTCACCGACAGCGGGCGTACCGGCAGCGAGCCGATGGCTTCACGCAGGGTTGAGAGTAGATCTTCGGCCTTCTTGGCGCTGGCGCTGTCGACCAGGATCAGGCCCTGTTTCGGCGCGATGGCGGCGAAGGTGCCGGATTTGCGGATGAAGGCGCGCGGCAGGAAGGCCTGGACGATCTCATCTTTGATCTGGTCGCGCTCTTTCTTGTAGACCTTGCGCATCTGCGTGTTTTCGATTTCGTCGACCTTCTCTTTCAGCGCGTCGCGCACCACCGAACCCGGCAGGATGCGCTCTTCCTTGCGTGCGCCGATCAGCAGGAAATCACCGCTGACATGCACCAGCGGAGCATCGGCGCCTTTGCCGAGGGGGGCGGTGAAACCGTAGGTGGTCAGCTCCTGGCTGGCGCAGGGACGTGCCGGCTTGCTGGCCAGTGCGACCTCCAGTGCTTCGGCGTCGAAAGGAATGTCCTGGGTGAGGCGGTAGACCAGCAGGTTACGAAACCACATGAGCGGGTGATTCTCCATTGATGATGAAGTCGCAGGGTGGCGCCATCCTTGGGCTCTCTCGAGCCGGCGCGCAGCGACGGATGAAGGTGGCGGGCCATCAACAGGATCATGATCGGTCCGCCGGCACAGAGCGCGCATTATTCTCCGCTGACGTGCTCAGGCCAACCCTGACAACAAGCCGCTGAGGAAATTCGCAGGTCTCGCCTAAGTTCTTGCTGCGCCGGTAAATTTTTTTGCGAAGAGGGCTTGCCAAGGCCTGGATCGCTCTCTAGAATGCGCCCACTTCGAGAGTGAAGGGTGATTAGCTCAGCCGGGAGAGCATCTGCCTTACAAGCAGAGGGTCGGCGGTTCGATCCCGTCATCACCCACCAATCTCGCAGTTACGCGCAGCGGTAGTTCAGTCGGTTAGAATACCGGCCTGTCACGCCGGGGGTCGCGGGTTCGAGTCCCGTCCGCTGCGCCATTCTTCTCCTCGCTTCATCCCCTTCTGTGACAACTCTTCGGCGTCCGCCGAAATCTTCGAAAAATCCTTTGTTTGCTTGAACTTAAGCGCATTGCTCGGCTCCTATGCCGTAGCCAGTGATTGCGGCGTACTGCTAAGCTCGCGCTTTCACACGACGGCCTTCGGGCGCATCTACAAGGAACAAGCATGAAACAGCATCGTTTGGCGGCAGCGGTTGCCCTGGTGGGCCTGGTGCTTGCCGGTTGCGATTCGCAAACCAGCGAAGTCGAACTCAAGAGCCCGGCGCAGAAAGCCTCCTACGGCATCGGCCTGAACATGGGGCGCAGCCTGTCCGAAGAGGGTATGGATGATCTGGATTCCAAGGCCGTCGCTCAGGGCATCGAAGACGCGCTGGCGAAGAAGGAACCGCGCATCAAGGACGAAGACATGATCGAGGCCTTCTCCTTCCTGCAGAACCGTGCTGAAGAGCGCATGACTGCGCTGAACAAGGAAGCCGCTGAAGCCGGCAAGAAATTCCTTGAAGAGAACGGCAAGCGCGAAGGCGTGGTCACCACCGCTTCTGGCCTGCAGTACGAAGTGATCAAGAAAGCCGACGGCGAACAGCCGAAGGAAAGCGACGTAGTGACCGTTCACTATGAAGGCAAACTGACCGATGGCAGCGTATTCGACAGCTCCGTTGCTCGTGGTAGCCCCATCGACCTGCCGGTCGGCGGCGTGATCCCGGGTTGGGTCGAGGGTCTGCAACTGATGCATGTTGGCGAGAAGTACAAACTGTACATCCCCAGCGAGCTGGCCTACGGCGAGCAGAGCCCGTCTCCGGCTATCCCGGCCAACTCGGTACTGGTGTTCGATCTGGAACTGATCGGCATCAAGGATCAGGCCGCCGCCGAGCCGACCGAGCCGTAACACTCGGTACTCGTTTACAACGCCCCGTCTTGACGGGGCGTTGTCGTTTCTGGGGGCGCTCAGCCGCTACGAGGCGCCCTGAGTGTTACGCTTATGCACATCATGCAAAGGGTTCCTAACAAGCCCGTGCAAAACTTGCAAGCCTCTTGTTCGAAATATGCAACTTGTTGATTTTATTGAATTTTATATGCTGTATAAAAAATATCCGATCTAACCCAAGGCCCCATGCCACGGGGCTTTGGTAGGCTTGTCGAAAGTCTTTGCACAGAGTTATCCACAGGTTCTGTGGGTAAGCGAGGCAAGCCCAGAAAACGCCTGGCTTGCCGAGGAGAGCGAATGAAAACACCCTGGAAATTGCTCCGCTACCTGCCGCAGGCTGCTCGTTTTCTGCGTGAAGGTCGGCTGCCGGAGCTGTTGCATGCGCTGCGTGACAAGCGTACCCCTCAAGGGCAGCGCTTCGCTGTATTCAGGGAGGACCTGCAACTGCTTCGCGCCCTTAGCCTGGCCTGGTTCAAGGGCGAGTACCGGCAGATCAGCCGGCAGGCGTTACTGGCCATCGTGGCGGCGTTGCTCTATGTCATCGCGCCGCTCGATGCTATTCCCGACTGGCTGGTTGGCCTTGGCTTCATCGACGATCTGGCTGTGCTGGCCTGGGTCATGCGCACCTGGCATGGCGAGCTGGAGGCCTTCAGGGCTTGGCGCGAGGCACAGAGCCCCGAGCGCCTGGCCCTGATCGAGCAGTTGCCTGTGGAGTAAGGGGTGGAAGCGCAACGCAACTGATGCCAGCGCTTCTGCGAATCGTCTATCAAGCAGGCAGGATGGCGCACGCAGCACCAGCCTGGCGCTGATATCTTGGTCGCAGGTTTGTGCCTCAGTCGTCGGGTGCCTGTTAAGATGGCTGTTTGCAAGGAAGGGGTCGAGGTCGTCGGCCCTGCTTTCCAACGGAGAGATTCATGACTGTGCAAATCATTGCCCGTGATGGCGAGCCAGAGTACGCGGTGTTGCCCTGGGCCGATTATCAGGCTCTGTTGCACGCTGCCGGGCGCGAACCGGTGGTCGCGCAAGCCAGCACTGCTGAGCCAGTGGCAGAACAGCATCGGCCCGGACTCGATCAGTTGCGCAGGCTGCGTGAGGCCAAGGGCCTGACGGCAGAGAGCCTGGCGCGCAGCGTCGGCATCAGCCCACATTATCTGGCGATGATCGAGAGCGGCGAACGCCAGCCCGATGCCGCGATCATGCGTTCGCTGGCGTGGCAACTGGGGTTGGAGGGCTGGTCTTGAGCGTGCGTATCAGCCGCCAACATTGGCAGGCCTTGTTGACCGAGCTGGACGACGCGCGCCGTCAGCGCCACCTGCTCACCTACCGGGCGTTGATCGAGCGGCTCGACCTGCCAACACCAGCCATGCAAACCCTCACCGCTGCTCTGGAGCATTTGGCCGCCCTAGATGCGCGTGCCGAGCGTCCGCTGCGCAGCGCACTGGTCATCAGCCAGGGCGCCAGTCGCCTGCCGCGTACGGGATTCTTCGACTGCGTGACCCATCTCGGGCGCTTTAGCGGGGCTTGCGATGGCGTGGCAGCGGCATCCTGGCATGCCTCGGAGGTCGCTCGCGTGTTCGAGTTCGACTATCCCGCCGATGTCTAGGTGGCTCTGGATGTTGCGCGCACGTCTTGGCTACTGGCTGGCACGGCGTCTTTTCCACTGGCCTGCGGCATTGCGTCAGCCGCGTCTGTGGCAGTGGATGCAGGGGCAGTACGGACGTATGGCCAACCTGGGGGATGTGCCGGCGCAGAGTTTCTATGGCCATATTCTGCTGTTTCGCGGCCAGGGGCTTGGCGCGCGTGAGGAGGGGCTGAGGCTGTTGCGCCTGGCGGCCAATGGCGGCGACGGCAAGGCTGCTTATCAGTTGGGTGTGCAGGCGCTGCAGGCTGATACTCGTCAGGCGGCGGATGCCATGCAGGCCGTGCGTTGGTGGGAGATGGCGCTGGCGGCTGGCCATCCGCTGGCCGCTCGTCGCCTCAGCCAGCTATATCGTGAGGGCGCGCCCGGCCTGGAGGCTGATGCGCAGGCTGCCGAACGCTATGCCGGCATGGCCGATTCAGGCCGCTGAGCCTGCGAGGATATGCAGGCTGTAACCGGGCACGGCCTTGGCCTGACGCTTGGCTTCGGAAGCCATTTCGGCCAGGCGTGAGGCATCGAGCTGCGCGCAGTCTTCCGTTCTCACGTGCACCACGCCGATCGACAGTGACAGCAGCGCGTATTCCTGGCGCTGGCCGTGGCGGTTGTGGGCGATGAAGCAGCCGGTCTGCAGATGCTCGTCACGGTAGAAGCGTCGGCACTGATTCTGGAAGTCTTCGATCAGTTTGCCGAGCTTTTCGCGCCAGTCGGATGAGCCAAGCACCAGCATGAAGTCGTCACCACCGATATGCCCGACGAAGTCGCGTGCCGGATCGACCCGATCATTCAGGCATTGCGCCAGGCACAGCAACACCTCGTCGCCCTTGGCATAGCCGTAGAGGTCGTTGAAGGGTTTGAAGCTGTCGAGATCCACGTAGCACACCGCAGCTTCGCGTTGCTGCTGCAGCAGGCGGCCAAGGCACTGCTGGATAGGTACGTTACCCGGCAGTAGCGTAAGCGGATTGGCGTGTCGGGCCTGCTGCAGCTTCTGTTCGGTGATCAGCTTGAGCACGTCGATGACCCGGCCCAGGCCCAGGTAGCGGCCGTTCTGGATGATGATGAAGTCTTCCTCGATGCGCTGGCGCGCGCGGCTGGTGAGCAGGCGACTGACCTTCTGCAGGGACTGCGTCAGTTCCACGGCGAGAAAGTCCTGGCTCATCAGGCGACTGATGGGTTTGCGCGCGAACAGATCGGTGGCGAAGGGCTTGAGCAGCGCTTCGGACAGCGAGTGACGGTGGACGATACCGACCGGTTGGCGCTGCGTGTTCAGTACGGCCAGGGAGTTGAGGTTGGCCTGGGCGCGAAATACATCCAGCACTTCAGCGATGGCCGTGTGCTGATCGACCGCGAGTTGGTCGTTGAGCAAGGCACTGAGGTCATGGCTGTCTTCGCTGAGACTGGCCTGGTTGCTCTGCATCTGGGGCAGCAACTGGCGTGCCTCGCGCGGGGGCTTCTCCTGCGGTCTGCTGAGGAGGTAGCCCTGCACCAGGTCGACGCCCATTTCGGTCAGCACGGCCAGCTCCTCGGGCAGTTCGATACCTTCGGCTATTACTTGCGCGCGTGACGCTTCGGCCATTTTCAGGATGGAGCCGACGAACTCCCGTTTCACCGCGTCCAGGTGGATACCGTCGATGAAATGACGGTCGATCTTCACGTAATCCGGGCGCAGCTCCGACCATAGGCGCAGGCTGGAGTAGCCGGCACCCAGATCATCCAGGGCGATGGAAAAGCCCATGGCGCGATAGTGGTGCAGCGCGTTGTCGAGCAGGGCGAAGTCTTCGGTGGGCGATTGTTCGGTGAGCTCGATCACCACCTGGCTGGGCGGGATGCCGAAGGTTTGCAGCAGCTTCAGGGTGCGTCCGGGCTGGTGGCTGGGGTCGAGCAGCGACTCCGGCGAGACGTTGAGAAACAGCTTGCCTTCCAGGCCCAGATCACTGAAGCCTTTGCAGGCGCTTTTGCGGCAGGCCATTTCCAGCTCGCTCAGTCGACCTGCATGGCGGGCCACGGCGAACAGCGTCAATGGCGAATGCAGCGGACTGTTGGAGGGACCGCGGGTCAGGGCCTCGTAGCCGAGAATGCGCTGTTCGGACAGCGAGACGATAGGCTGGAACAGGCTGCTGAGGTCGCCGTGAGCGAGGATGTTGCCCAGTGCGCTCAACTGCTCGGTGACGGTCATGGTGGTCTCGATCTGGCGGAAACGAAAGGGCCGGTGTTTAACCGGCCCTTTATTTCACGACAGTTCGATGACGATTTGATGATGCTGCTTGAAGCGCCTCAATGCAGCGCCAGCGAGGGGTTCAGGCCCAGGTAGTCGAGCAGGATGCGTCCGCTCTCTGCCAGGTAGGCATCGTCTTCCGGTGTGCTCTTTTCATCGGCGACTGGCAGTGCCTCTTCGTCTTCCTTGGTCAGTTCCTTGAGTGGCTCTTCGCCCTTGGCCCGGCGGCGGTTGTTTTCCAGTGCCAGTTGCTTGGCTTCGACTTCGGCCTGACGTGCACGACGGGTCTGCTCGTTGAGGCTGACGGTGGTTTCGGCCATCAGCTTCTTGGCCAGGGTCAGGCGCTCACGGGTGAAGACGAAGTCCGGATCCTGGGCGGTGCGCTGCTCATGACGGGCCTTGAGCTCGCTCAGGAACGGTTTGATCGGGTCAAGCTCGGGGGTGATCGCCGGGCGGATGCTGTCCCAGGGCAGGGCAGCGGGCAGTGCGCTTTCGCCGATGTCTTTGGTGTCCATGACATCCGGGTAGGTGATGTCCGGGATCACGCCCTGGTGCTGGGTGCTCTGCCCGGACACGCGATAGAACTTGGCCAGGGTCAGTTTCAGCTCGCCGTGATTGAGCGGCTGGATAGTTTGCACCGTGCCCTTGCCGAAGGTCTGGCCGCCGAGAATCAGTGCGCGGTGATAATCCTGCATGGCGCCGGCGAAAATTTCCGAGGCCGAGGCGGACAGGCGGTTGACCAGCACGGCCAGTGGGCCGCTGTAGTAAACGCCCTTGTTCTCGTCGGCGAGTACGTCGACACGGCCGTCGGCGTTGCGCACCAGTACGGTGGGGCCCTGTTCGATGAACAGGCTGGTCAGTTCGGTGGCTTCCTGCAGCGAGCCACCGCCGTTGTTGCGCAGGTCGATGACCACGCCGTCGACCTTCTCGGCCTGCAGCTCGTCGAGCAGGCGTTTGACGTCACGGGTGGTGCTCTTGTAGTTCGGGTCGCCAGCGCGGAAGGCCTTGAAGTCGAGGTAGAAGGCCGGCAGTTCGATGACGCCGAGCTTGTAATCACGCCCCTCGTGCTTGAGCTCCAGAACCTTCTTCTTGGCAGCTTGCTCTTCCAGCTTGACTGCTTCGCGGGTGATGGTGACCACCTTGCTGGTCTGGTCGCTGGGCGGATTGCTGGCCGGAATCACTTCCAGGCGCACGGTGGAACCTTTCGGGCCGCGAATCAGCTTGACCACTTCGTCCAGGCGCCAGCCGATCACGTCGACCATTTCATCATTGCCCTGGGCGACGCCGACGATCTTGTCGGCCGGTGCGATCTGCTTGCTCTTTTCAGCTGGGCCGGCAGGCACCAGGCGCACCACCTTGACATGCTCGTTGTCGCTTTGCAGGACGGCGCCGATGCCTTCGAGCGACAGGCTCATGTTGATGTCGAAGTTTTCCGCATTATCCGGTGACAGATAAGTGGTGTGCGGGTCGTAGGTGGTGGCGAAGGCGTTGATGTAGGTCTGGAACACGTCCTCGCCACGGGTCTGCTTGAGGCGCGCCAACTGGTTCTTGTAGCGCTTGGTCAGCAGTTCCTGGATGTCCTTGGTTTCCTTGCCGGCGATCTTCAGTCGCAGCACTTCGTCTTTGACACGCTTGCGCCACAGTTCATCGAGTTCAGCGCGGTCTTTGGCCCAGGGCGCTTTTTCGCGATCGACCTGCAGCTCTTCATCGATGCTGAAATCGATCTTGTCGACGCCCTTGCCCAGTTCCGCCAACGCATAGTTCAGGCGCTCTTCCGTGCGGGTCAGGAGGCGGCGAAAGATGGTGAAGCCGGGTTCGAGGTCGCCGCTTTTCAGCAGGTCATCGAAGCGGGTGCGCCACTGGTTGAATTCGGCGATGTCAGCGGCAGTGAAATAGCTGCGCGATGGATCGAGCAACTTCAAGTAGTTGTCGTAGATCTGAATCGAGCGTTCGTCGTTCAGCGGCGGCTTGTTGTAGTGATGGCGGCGCAGCAGCTCCACTACGTTGAGGCTGGCGATCACCTGCTCGCGATCCGGCTGCAGATAGTCCCAACTGGTCGCTGCGGTGGTCTTGGCCGCCAGCGGCAGGGCACTGAAGCCGAGTACGAGGGCGAGGGCGGTGCTTGCAAGAGATCGCTTCATGCTGATTCGACGTAGTGGCAGTTGATAACGCATATTAGGCCGTATTTGAGGGCGCCAGGTTCCGTTGGCGCTAGGCGAAAGCCCGGCGTTCTGCGCTGGGCTCGGTTCACTTGCACTATGGAGGCAGCATGAAGGCATTGCAAGGCGTTGAAGGGCGTGCAGAGTGGCTGGAACAACCGGCGCAGACCTGTGACGCGGGGCAGATTCGGGTCAAGGTGGCTGCCGCTGGGCTCAACCGGGCTGACCTGTTGCAGCGCGCCGGGCTTTATCCGCCGCCGCCTGGTGCGAGCCAGGCGCTGGGCCTGGAGTGCGCCGGGGTAGTTGTTGAAGTTGGCGCCGGCAGCGCCTGGCAGGTGGGGGATCGCGTCTGCTGTCTGCTTGCCGGTGGTGGCATGGCCGAAGAGGTGGTGCTCGATGCTCGCCACGCCATGCCGGTGCCAGAAGGCTTGAGCCTGGTCGAGGCGGCTGTGGTGCCCGAGGTCTATGCCACCGCCTGGCTCAATCTGTTCCAGCTCGGAGCCCTGCGCCCCGGTGAGAAGGTCCTGCTGCATGCCGGCGCCAGCGGTGTCGGCTCGGCTGCTATCCAGCTGTGCAAGGCATTCGGCAGCCCTTGCTGGGTCAGCGTCGGCTCTGCCGAGCGGTTGGCCTACTGCGAATCGCTCGGTGCCCAGGGCGGTGCCCTGCGCGGCGAAGACCTGCAAGCGCTGCGTGATTTCGGACCGTTCGATGTGATCCTCGATCCGGTTGGCGGGCAGTACGCGGCGCTCAACCTGGAATTGCTGGCCCGTGATGGTCGTTGGATCAATATTGGTTTGATGGGCGGACGCGAGGCCACCCTGGACCTGGCCCTGGTGCTGGGCAAGCGCGTTCAACTGATCGGCTCGACCCTGCGCAATCGCGACGACTCGTTCAAGGCCGACCTGTTGCATGATCTGCAGCAACAGGTCTGGCCGCTGTTTGCCGAGGGGCGGTTAAAGCCGCAACTCGAGCGCAGTTTTGCCCTCAAAGACAGTGAAGCGGCATTCGAGACACTCGCCGGTAATCAGGTTGCGGGTAAAATCGCGCTGCTTATCGATCCCGATCTTGTCTGAGCAGTAGCTCTAGCCCGTGCCTGGTGCGGGCTTGGCCAACGATTGGCTCATTCAATCAATATCATGGTCGTAATCAATAAGCTTTTTTTTGTTAGGTCGCTAAGATACGCCCTGTAAATTTCAAACCCTCACAGAAACCTCAGAAGGAGTCAAAGATGTCTCTCATCAACACTCAGGTACAACCGTTCAAAGTCAACGCTTTCCACAACGGCAAGTTCATCGAAGTCACCGAGCAGAGCCTGAAGGGCAAGTGGTCGGTTCTGATCTTCATGCCGGCTGCCTTCACCTTCAACTGCCCGACCGAAATCGAAGACGCTGCCAACAACTACGCCGAGTTCCAGAAGGCCGGTGCCGAGGTCTACATCGTGACCACCGACACTCACTTCTCGCACAAGGTCTGGCACGAAACTTCGCCGGCTGTTGGCAAGGCTCAGTTCCCGCTGATCGGCGATCCGACCCATCAGCTGACCCGTGCCTTCGACGTGCACATCGACGAAGAAGGTCTGGCCCTGCGCGGCACCTTCGTGATCAACCCGGAAGGCGTGATCAAGACCGTGGAAATCCACTCCAACGAGATCGCCCGCGACGTCGGCGAGACCCTGCGCAAGCTGAAGGCCGCCCAGTACACCGCCGCTCACCCGGGTGAAGTCTGCCCGGCCAAGTGGAAGGAAGGCGAGAAGACCCTGGCTCCGTCCCTGGACCTGGTCGGCAAGATCTAAAAAACGAACATGGATTTGCAGCGTTAAGCGCTGCACTCCATCCCGTTTTCCGCTTCAAGAAGTCCTACAGGGCTTCCTCAGGTGCCCGAACGCCCGGGCGCAATCCGCCCGGGCGTTTTTATATCTGAAATTCGCTAGAGGATGACTCCCGTCATGTTGGATGCAAATCTTAAAGACCAATTGAAGGCCTACCTGGAAAGGGTGAGCCTGCCGTTCGAGATCGTTGCCTCCCTCGATGACGGCGAAAAATCGCAAGAGCTGCTCGGACTGCTCAACGACATCGTCAGCCTGACTGACAAGATCACCCTGAAGACCGACGGCAACGATGCCCGCCGTCCGTCCTTCGCCCTGAATCGTCCGGGTGAAGACACCGGCGTTGTCTTCGCCGGTATCCCCATGGGCCACGAGTTCACCTCGCTGGTGCTGGCTCTGCTGCAGGTCGGCGGCCACCCGTCCAAGCTGGACGCGGAAACCATCGAGCAGATCAAGAGCATCGAAGGCCGTTTCGAGTTCGAAACCTACTTCTCGCTGTCCTGCCAGAACTGCCCGGACGTGGTCCAGGCGCTGAACCTGATGGCCGTGCTCAACCCCAATATCCGCAACGTGTCGATCGACGGCGCGCTGTTCCAGGAAGAAGTCGAGCGCCGCCAGATAATGGCCGTACCGAGCGTCTACCTGAACGGCGAGGTGTTCGCTTCCGGCCGTATGGAAGTGAAGGAAATCCTTGCCAAGATCGACACCGGCGCTGCCAACCGCGACGCTGAGAAGATGAGCGCCAAGGATGCCTTCGATGTACTGGTAGTCGGCGGTGGACCGGCGGGTGCTTCTGCTGCGATCTACGCCGCGCGTAAAGGTATCCGTACTGCCATTGCCGCCGAGCGCTTTGGCGGTCAGGTGCTGGACACCATGGCCATCGAGAACTTTATCTCGGTCAAGGAAACCGAAGGCCCGAAACTGGTGCGTGCTCTGGAGGAACACGTCAAGGAATACGAGGTCGACGTGATGAACCTGCAGCGCGCTTCGGCTCTGGTGCCGGCCAGCAGCGAAGGCGGCCTGCACGAAGTGAAGTTCGACAACGGCGCGACCCTCAAGGCCAAGACCGTGATCCTCTCCACTGGCGCCCGCTGGCGCGAGATGGGTGTACCTGGCGAGCAGGAATACAAGGCCAAGGGCGTGTGCTTCTGCCCGCACTGCGACGGCCCGCTGTTCAAGGGCAAGCGTGTGGCGGTGATCGGCGGCGGTAACTCCGGCGTCGAGGCAGCCATCGACCTGGCCGGCATCGTCGCCCACGTGACCCTGCTGGAGTTCGCCGACACCCTGCGTGCCGACGCCGTGCTGCAGAAGAAGCTCTATAGCTTGCCCAACGTGACCGTGATCAAGAGCGCGCAGACCACCGAGGTCAAGGGCGACGGTCAGAAGGTCAACGGCCTGGTGTACAAGGATCGCACTACCGAGGAGCTGCACACCGTCGAGCTGGAAGGCATCTTCGTGCAGATCGGTCTGCTGCCCAACAGCGACTGGCTGAAAGGCACGGTGGAACTCAACCGCTTCGGCGAGATCATCGTCGACGCCAAGGGCGCCACCAACATCCCCGGCGTGTTCGCCGCCGGTGACGTGACCACTGTGCCCTACAAGCAGATCGTGATTGCCGTAGGCGAAGGTGCCAAGGCATCGCTCTCTGCCTTCGATCACCTGATCCGCCATAGCTGATCGGTTGTTGCAGAAACGCAAAGGCCACCCCTCGGGGTGGCCTTTTCATTTAAAGACATCCGTAGGAGCGAGCTCTGCTCGCGAATATCGCAATCCCAGCGATTCGCGAGCAGAGCTCGCTCCCACAGTTACGCCCTGTCCCTAGGGCGGCGCGCTCAGCGCTTCAGGCCGCCCAGGGTCAGCGGCATCTGGCGGTTCACATCCTTATACAGCAAGTAGCGGAAGCGGCTCGGGCCGCCGGCGTAGCAGGCCTGGGGGCAGAAGGCGCGCAGCCACATGAAGTCGCCGGCTTCCACTTCGACCCAGTCCTGGTTCAGGCGGTACACCGCCTTGCCTTCGAGCACGTACAGGCCGTGTTCCATGACGTGGGTTTCGGCGAAGGGGATCACACCGCCCGGTTCGAA
The DNA here is from genome assembly GCF_029845265.1 of Ectopseudomonas oleovorans. Taxonomy (NCBI): domain Bacteria; kingdom Pseudomonadati; phylum Pseudomonadota; class Gammaproteobacteria; order Pseudomonadales; family Pseudomonadaceae; genus Ectopseudomonas; species Ectopseudomonas oleovorans. The sequence continues at coordinate 29,218 of NZ_JAOCLK010000002.1, read as the reverse complement.
ATTGACGATGTTGACGTGCATGTCATGGCGCATGTCGCTGATCTCGACGAAGCGCGTGGTGCTCCAGCGGCCTTCGGTGCCGGGCATGACGATCGGCTCGATGTCCTGCTCGTGGGTGACGAAGGCTTCCGGATACGGCACGCCTTCGACTGGTTGATAGGCCTTGCGCAGCCAGTGAAAACGCACCGCTTCGCTGCCGTTGTTGCGCAGCGACCAATCGCTTTCTGGCGGGATGAAGGCGTAGCTACCCGGACGCAGGGCGTGTTGGGTGCCGTTGAGGGTCAGGTCGCAGGTGCCTTCGACGACGAAGATCACGCCTTCGGCGGTGGCGTCGAGCTCAGGCTTGTCGCTGCCGCCGTTCGGGCCGACTTCGACGATGTACTGCGAGAAGGTTTCGGCGAAGCCGGTCAGCGGGCGGGCGATGACCCACATGCGCATGTTGTCCCAGAACGGCAGGTGGCTGGTGACGATGTCACGCATCACGCCTTTGGGGATCACGGCATAGGCTTCGGTGAACATGGCGCGGTCGGTCAGCAGTTGTTCCTGACCGGGATGGCCGCCATGCGGGGCGTAGTAGTAGGGCGTTTTGCTCATCGAGAAGGTGCCTCGGCGGGTGAATGGCGCAGGGTGCTGTCCCTGCGCGGAAATTTGACTCCCGTGCACTATAGAAAGTCGCAGCTCGATTCGGAAATTAAATAGTAGAATGCCTGTCAGTGGGTTTCGTGATGGGTGGCAATATGCTCGATCCGGTGCTGTTACGCAGTTTTCTCACCGTGGTGCAGACCGGTGGTTTCACCCGCGCGGCGGCCAGCCTGCACCTGACGCAGTCCACCGTCAGCCAGCAGGTGCGCCGTCTGGAAGAGCAAATCGGCGCCGAGCTGCTCGACCGTAGTGGTCGCTATGTGGTGACCACCACCGAGGGCGAACGCCTGCTCGGTTACGCCAACCGCATCGTCGCACTGATGGATGAAGCCATGCTGGCGCTGGGGCAGAGCGCGGTGGAGGGCGAGGTGCGCCTTGGCGTGCCGGACGATTTCGCCGCCAACAGCCTGACGCCCTATCTGGCCGATTTCGCCGACGCGCATCCGGGCATTCGCCTGGAGATCACCAGCGGCCTCAGTCATGACGTGTGGCGCGCGTTCAATGCCGGCGAACTGGACCTGGCGTTGATCAAGCAGCGTGCCGGCAGTGCCAAGGGCCTGGCCAGTTGGGCCGAACCGCTGGCCTGGTTGGATAGCCGCGCGCGCCCGGTGCTGGCGCGCAATCCGGTACCGCTGGCGGTGTTCCCGCCCAATGGGCTGTACCGCCTGGAGATGACTCACGCGCTGGACGCCATGGGCAAGCCCTGGCGCATCGCCTATGTCAGCAGCAGTTTGCCCGGCGTCAGCGCCGCGGCCGAAGGCGGGCTGGGTCTGACCCTGTTGCCGCGTCGCTTGATCACTGCCGAGCACCGTGAACTGGGCGAGGCCGAAGGCTTCGCCCCGGTAGCGCCGGTGGAAGTGGCCCTGCATGCGCGCAACCAGTTGCCCGGTTACGCACGGGAACTGGCGGCGGCATTGATCGGCGCCTGCGAGCGGATCATGGCAGTGCAGGGTTGAGTCGCTGGCGTGCCGTGGCTTTCAGCGCCGTTGCACAATCAGTCGCCCGGTTCTCGGTGGCAGATCCGAAACACCCGCCCCTTGTAGGAGCGAGCTCTGCTCGCGAAGATTTTGCGTTGTCTGGGTTCGCGAGCAGAGCTCGCTCCTACAGGTTCTACCGGCCCGTGAGTTCGGCGAAGAAAGCCATGGCTCTCAGCGCCACTCCAGGATCGGCCAGCCAGCCTGTTCGGCATGGGCGCGTAGAGTCGGATCCGGGTTGACGGTGAAGGGCTTTTCGACCACCTGCAGCAGCGGCAGGTCGTTGCGCGAGTCGGAGTAGAAGCTTGCGCCGAGTAGGCTTTCGCCCTGCTCGGCGAGCCAGGCGTGCAGGCGGGTGACCTTGCCTTCGCGGTAGGTCAGTACGCCTTGGGTACGCCCGCTGTAGAAGCCGTGCTGCAGCTCCAGGTCGATGGCCAGCACCTCATCGATGCCGAAGCGCTCTGCGATGGCGCTGACCAGGAAGTGTGCCGAGGCGGAGATCACCAGCAGGCGATCGCCAGCGGCGCGGTGTGCGGCCAGGGTGCGGCTGGCGTCGCTGTAGAAGATCGGCTCGATCACGTCCTCGACGAAGGGCTCGACCACATGGGCGACTTCCTCGGGCGTGCGGCCGACCAGCGGCGACAGGGTGAAGGCCATGTAGTCCTCCATGGCCAGGGTGCCGGCGGCGTACTGACGCATCAGCTCCTGTTCGTGGGCGATGAAGGAGTCGCCATCGGCCCAGCCGATTTTCACCATTTCCTGCGTCCACAGGCTGGCGCAGTCGCCATGAATCAGGGTTTCGTCCAGGTCGAAGATTGCCAGGGCCATCAGGCCACCTCACGAATTGCATGGTTGTCGATAGTCAGGTTGACCGCCTGACCGGCTGCGTGCAGGTCGGCGGCCGAACGGTTGAGCACGTCCACGGTCAGCTCCACACCGCGGGCCTCGATGCGGTAGCGGATCACATTGCCGAGTAGGCTGTGGCCGAGAATCCGTCCCTCGATGCCTTGAGCGGCGATCTGGATGGCTTCCGGACGAATCGCCACGCGGCTGCCGATCTGTTGGCCGAGCAGGCGGCTGGCAGCCTCGGCATCGAGCAGGTTGTAGTTGCCGATAAAGCCGGCGGCGAAGGCATCGGCCGGCGCGGTGTAGAGAGTTTCGGCGTCGCCGCTCTGGACGATCTGGCCGCCGTTCATCAGCACGATGCGGTCGGACAAGACCAGCGCCTCTTCCTGATCGTGGGTGACGAAGATGGTGGTCAGGCCCAGCTCGCGCTGGATGGCGCGGATCTGTTCGCGCAGGTGTTTGCGGATGCGCGCATCCAGTGCCGACAGCGGCTCATCGAGCAGTAGCAGGCGCGGGCGGGTGACCAGCGAACGGGCCAGGGCCACGCGCTGGCACTGGCCGCCGGAGAGTTGCTGCGGGTAACGATTGGCGTAGTCGTTGAGCTCCACCAGTTCCAGCACCTCGGCGACGCGCTTGCTGGCCTCGGCGGCTGGGATTTTCTGCATGCGCAGGCCGAAGGCGACGTTCTGTTGCACGGTCATATTGGGGAACAGCGCATAGCTCTGGAACACCATGCCGATGCCGCGCTTTTGCGGCGCAACGGGTACCAGGTCCTCACCGCCCAGCAGGATCTGTCCGCCGTCGACCGCCGTCAGGCCGGCGATGCAGCGCAGCAGGGTGGACTTGCCGCAGCCGGAAGGGCCGAGCAGGGTGATGAACTGGCCCTGGCCGATCTCGATATTGATGTCGGTGAAGATGGGCGTTGCGCCGTAGCTTTTATGCAGACCGCGGATATTCAGGTAACTCATGATTTGTCCTTGTTCAGACGGTTGGCTGCCCAGGTCATCAGCAGCACGAACATGAAATAGGAGATCACCAGGGCGCTGGTGAAGTGGCCGCTGTCGTTACGCATGTTGTACAGGTACACCTGCAGCGTCTCGTAGCGGCTGCCCACCAGCAGGTTGGCGAAGACGAATTCGCCGAACAGGAAGCTGAAGGACAGGAACACCGAAACCATCAAACCCTTGCGCAGATTCGGCAGCACCACCATGAAGGCCGCGCGCCAGGTGCTGGCACCCAGCAGGTGGGCGGCGTCCATCAGGTCGCGCAGGTTGATCGCCTGCAGGTTGTTGGTGATCGCTCGGTACATAAAGGGCAGGGCGATGGTGAAGTAGCAGCCGATGAGGATCCATGGCGTACCGAGGATCGGCAGCGGGCCGGATGCGAACAGCTGCATCAGGCCCACCGAGGACACCACCGGCGGAATGGCGAACGGCAGCAGGATCAGCACGTTCATCACGCCGTCCAGTCTGGGGAAGTGGTAGTTGACCACGAACAGCAGCGGCAGGATCAGCAGCAGTGCCAGCGCCAGGGCGCCGAAGCAGACCAGCAGCGAGCGGCCGAAGGCGGCGAGAAAGCGTGCATCGCTCCACAGCGCCAGGTACCACTTGAAGGTGAAACCGCTGGGCAGGATGGTCGCCGACCAACTGGTGGACAGCGAGTACACCAGGGTGCCGAGCAGCGGCAGCAGCAGGATCAGAAACAGCAGGTAGACCACCAGTTGGTGGAACAGCGGCGAGCGTTTTTCAGCGGGCGACATGGTAGCTCCGGCGCAGCAGCCATTGGTGGACGATGGTGATCAGGGTCATCAGGCCGACCAGCACCATGGCCAGCGCGCTGGCCATGTTGGGGTCGAGGAAGATGTCGCCGGAGACCATCGCCGCGATACGGATCGGCAGGATGTTGAAATTGCCGGTGGTCAGCGCATACACCGTGGCGTAGGCGCCCAGGGCGTTGGCCAGGAGGATGACGAAGGTGCCGAGCAGCGCCGGGGTCAGCACCGGCAGGCCGATATGCCGCCAAAACTGCCAGGTGCTGGCGCCGAGCAGTTCGGCCGACTCGCGCCAGTCTTCGCGCAGGGCGTCGAAGGCCGGATAGAGCAGCAATACGCCGAGGGGAATCTGGAAGTAGGTGTAAAGGACGATCAGGCCGGTCTTGGAGTAGAGGTTGAAGTCCTCGATCACGCCCATCTGCTTGAGCAGGATGGTCAGCGCGCCGTTGAAGCCGAGCAGGATGATGAAGGCGAAGGCCAGCGGCACCCCGGAGAAGTTGCTGGTCATGTTGGAGAAGGCCATGACGAAATCGCGCAGGCGGCTGCTGACCTGGCGCAGCGAATAGCTGCCGATGATGGCGATGACGATGCCGAACAGGCTCGACCAGAAGGCGACCTCCAGGCTGTGGCGCATGGCCTGACGGTAGAACGGCGAGGAGAAGGCCTGCTGGAAATTGCCCAGGCCCCAGCCTTCGGCGGTATTCAGACTGTTGCTCGCCACCCAGGCCAGCGGCGCGATCTGGAAGGCGAAGAAGAACAGGGCGAAGGGCACCAGGCACAGCAGTGCCCAACCCTTGCTGGATATGGTGGACTTCATGCAAGCAGCTCCCTGCACCAGGGTTTGTCGTGGGCTGCGCCGAGTAGCTGGCAGATAGTGCCGCACAGTTCGGTCTGTTGCGGGCGGGCTGCAGGATCGAGGCTGAAGGCGCTGCCGAGAACGATCAGCGGCACTTCGCGCTCTTCCGGCAGCACGCCGTTATGGCTGCGGTCGTTGTTCATGCCGTGGTCGGCGGTCACCAGGATCTGGTAACCGGCGTCGAGCCAGGTCTGGATGTATTCGGCCAGCAGCACGTCGGCCTTGCGCGCGGCGTTGCGGTACTGCGAGCTGTCGAGACCGTGCTTGTGGCCGGCGTCGTCGATGTTCATCGGGTGCACCAGCAGCAGGTTGGGGCTATGGCGCTGGCGCAGGCTGTCGGCATCGGCGAACAGGTGCGAATCCGGGTAGTGGTCGGCGTAGTAGAAGTGGCCGTGCTGGATCGGTAGCGACTCATCGCTGGTGTGGCGGTCGCGGGCGGCAACGAAGGGCGCACGGTTATACAACTCGCTGACCCAGTGATAGGCCGCGGCGGCGGTGCTCAGCCCGGCGTCGCGGGCGTAGTGAAAGATGCTGCGCTGATTGGACAGGCGCACCACATCGTTATTGACGATGCCGCTGTCGATGGGCGCCACGCCGGTGAGGATGCATTCGTAGAGCGGGCGGGACAGCGCCGGCAGGGCGCAGTCGAGCTTGTACAGCGCGGCGCGTCCGGCCTGACAGTATGCCTGCAGATGCCCCAGCGCATGCTGGGCCACCTGATAGCTCAGGCCATCCAGTACCACCAGAATGACGTTGTGCTTCATGGATTTCTCTCGTTCGGTCGTAGCCCGGAGATGATCCGGGAGAAGTGCCGTCATATTGTTCACATAAGCAACGGTCGAACGCGGTCAGTCCCCTCGCCCCTTTGGGGAGAGGGTTAGGGAGAGGGGAAAACCGGCAGATTCGCGGTGTTTTCAGCCCTCTCCCCCAGCCCCTCTCCCATGAATGGGAGAGGGGAGCCAATCGCGTGCATGCAGCATTCAAGGTAATGCCCAAGAACACCCAGGATTACCTCCGGGCTACGGCATCAGTTCATATTGATGATCACGTGCTCCTGCCACAGGCGCGGCAGGGCCTTGGAGGTGGCCTCCCAGGCAGCGGCATCCTTGATCGGCTGGACCTTGGCGTACTGCCCTTGCGGCAGCAGCTTGGCCTGCACCTCGGCCGGCAGCTCGATGTGCTCGGCACGGATCGGGCGGGCGTTGCCCTTGGCCAGGTTGATCTGCCCGGCGTCGCTCAAGATGTATTCGCGGGTCAGCTTGGCGGCGTTGGGGTTCTTCGCCCACTTGTTAATGATGGTGGTGTAACCGGAGATCACCGAACCGTCAGACGGGATCAGCACCTCGAAGCGCTCGGGGTCGATCTGGTCGCGGTAGCTCAGGCCGTTGAAGTCCCAGACGATGCCGACTTCCACTTCGCCCTTCTCCAGGGTCTGGATGGTCGGGTTGGCCAGCGACAGGCGACGCTGCATGGCCAGTTCGCCGTAGAAATCCAGGGCCGGTTGCACGTTGCTCTCGTTGCCGCCCATGGCGATGGCAGCCGCCAGTACACCGTTGACCGCTTGCGCAGCGGTGCTGACGTCCCCGGCTGAGACCTTGTAGGTGCCGGTCTTGAGGTCGGCCCAGGAACGCGGGATGTCCTTGACCAGTTGCTTGTTGACGATAAAGGCGATGGAGCCGGTGTAGGCCAGCATCCAGTGGCCATCTTCATCCTTGGCCCAATCCGGAATCTGCGCCCAGGTGCTCGGCTTGTACGGCTGGGTGACACCCTGCTGCACTGCGATGGGGCCGAAGGCGGCGCCGACGTCACCGATATCGGCGGTAGCGTTTTCCTTCTCGGCGGCGAACTTGGCGATTTCCTGCGCCGAGCTCATGTCGGTGTCCTGATGCTTGAGACCGTAGAGGCGCGCCAGGTCCGCCCAGGTGTCTTTCCAGTTGGCCCAGCTGTCGGGCATACCCACGCTATTCACCGCGCCTTCGGCGCGTGCAGCCTGTTCCAGTGCCTGCAAGTCGGTGCCTTTGGCCATGGCGGAGGTCGCCAGGGCGATGGCCGAACCCATCAGTGAAGCCAGCAGCAGTTGTTTCATTGGAAACTCCTTTGCAGTGAGAGTGTTGGTCTAGATCAGCAATACCCGAGCCAATCTAAGCGCCTTCGGTGACAGTTTTATGTCCGGCCATGAGTGGCAGATGTCTAGGTGCAGTCAGCTGGCGCGCTCATCAAGCGTAGACCATGGATAAGTGGCTGATTTCGCGGGCCGTGAGTGGATGTGACGGTGGCATGCGGCGTGCTTGCAGCATGGCTGTCATCTATCAGTCATCTAGATTGCCTAGTCTTGTAGCCCATCTGAGCGAGTGATTGTTGCCCTGTAATGGGCTGGACTAGTCCAAAAGGGGAAGTGTTGATGCGCGAAGCAGCGCCGCGGGCCGTCACCCTCATCTGTAGCGCTTTGCAGGAGCAGATCGACCGTGGTTTGTTGCCTGCCGGCAGCAAGTTGCCGGCCGAGCGCAAACTCAGTGAGTTGTTCGATACCACGCGCATCACCCTGCGCGAGGCACTCGGCCAACTGGAGGCGCAGGGGCTGATCTATCGCGAGGAGCGCCGGGGCTGGTTCGTTTCGCCGCAGCGGGTGGTCTACAACCCGCTGGTGCGTACTCACTTTCATGCCATGGTTGCCGAGCAGGGGCGGGTGCCGGCGACCGTAGTGCTGAGTGCGCGCTTGATGCCAGCCAGTGCGCATATCTGTCAGGTGCTGGAGTTGCCGGCGTTGTCGAGCGTCTATCAGGTGTGCCGTGCGCGGCGTATCGACGGGCGTCTGGTGCTGTATGTCGAGCACTACCTCAACCCGGCCTACTTTCCCGGCATTCTCGAGTTCGACCTGACCCGCTCGCTGACCGACCTCTACGCCAGCGAATATGGCATTCGTTATGGTCGGGTGCGTTTCGAGATGGTGCCCACCGCCTTGCACGCCGAGGCCGCGGCCTGCCTCAAGGTGGCGCCGGGCAGCCCGGCGCTGCGCATCACCCGGGTCAATCGTGACCAGCATGGGCGCATTATCGACTGCGATCTGGAGTTCTGGCGCCACGACGCCATTCACGTCAGCGTCGAGGTCCCGGAGTAGCGGGTTGTGTCCGTGTTGTTGCCATCAGCAGATTATTGGCGACCCAGTGCCAGGCAGGACTGCTCGTAGTTCTGCTGGCAGGCACTCTGGTACAGGTGCTGGGCCTGGTCAGGGTCGCGTGGTACGCCGCCTTCACCGCGACGGTAGAGGTTGCCCAGTACATGCTGTGCCATCGGGTTGCCCGCAGCAGCTGACTGGTTGAGGTACTTGAGCATGTCACGCTGGTTAGCGAACTCAGGGGCGTCGCGCCCGGTGTAGAGGTAGGCCAGGCTCACTGCAGCCATGGCGTGGCCCTTGTCGGCGGCCTGCTTCCACCAGTACTCGGCCTGCTTGAGGTTCTTTTCCGGCTGGCCGACGAAGTAGCTGCTGCCGAGCTGGAACTGGCTTTCCAGATCGCCACGGTGGGCCTGCTGGCGCAGTTGATCCTGCTCGGTCTGGGTGACGGGCTGTTCCACCTGTGGCTGTTTTTCCGGCGCGCTGGAGTCAGGCTCACGCCCGGCGCAGCCCGCCAGCAACGCGATGGCGAGCAGGGCAGTGGTAGCGTGACGCAGGTTGATCGGGCTGGGCATGGCAGAAACTCCGTAGGCGGGAAACAGGGCAAGTCGCTATTAGGCTGACCCTGGCCACCATAGTTCGCTGTCGTTGATCAGTCTGTCGCGGTGCGACTTCACACTCGCGCCATGAACTGCAATCCTGAGCGCTGGTTTCGCTTACGAGGCAGTCATGAAGATCAGTGCGGATTTCGACAGTGGCAACATTCAGGTCGTCGATGCCAGCGACCCGCAACGCGTACTGCTGGCCATGCGGCCGGACCTCAACAGCCACCATTTCCAGTGGTTTCACTTTCAGGTCGAGGGCCTGCAACCTGGCCAGGGATATGGCTTCTGCCTGACCAATGCCGGGCAGTCGGCCTACAACCGCGCCTGGGACGATTATCAGGCGGTGGCCAGCTACGATCAGCAGGACTGGTTTCGCGTGCCCACCCGTTATCAGGACGGGCAACTGCACTTCGAGTTGCAAGCCGAGCACGAGTGCATCTGGTTCGCTTATTTCGAGCCTTACCCGCGAGCGCGGCATGAACGCCTGATCGCCAACGCTCTGGAGCGCGGTGCTGAACTGGTGGCCAGCGGCAGAAGCCTGGAAGGTCGTGATATCCAGCTACTGCGCATCGGTGGCCAGGCGGGCGCTGCGCGCAAACTGTGGGTCATCGCCCAGCAGCATCCGGGGGAGCACATGGCCGAGTGGTTCATGGAAGGGCTGATCGAGCGTTTGCAGAATCCGCAGGATGCCGAGATCGCCGCGCTGTTGGCCGAGGCAGAGTTCTATCTGGTGCCGAACATGAACCCGGACGGTGCCTATCGCGGTCATCTGCGCACCAACCATGCCGGGCAGGACCTCAATCGCGCCTGGCAGTCAGCCAGCTCGGAGCGCAGTCCCGAAGTGCTGTTCGTGCTGCAGCACATGCAGCGTATTGGCGTCGACCTGTTCCTCGATATCCACGGCGACGAAGAGATCCCTCACGTGTTCACCGCCGGTTGCGAGGGCAATCCGGGGTACACCCCACGGTTGGCTGCGCTGGAGGAAGACTTCCGCAGTCGTCTGGTTGGTATCGGCGCCGAGTTTCAGACCCGTTTCGGTTATCCGCGGGACGAGCCGGGTCAAGCCAACCTGACTCTGGCCTGCAACGCCGTTGGCCAGGCCTTCGATTGCCTGTCGTTCACCATCGAGATGCCGTTCAAGGACCACGACGACAACCCGCAGCCGCGCACTGGCTGGAATGGCGCACGCTCGCAGAAGCTGGGGCAGGATGTGTTGACCGTGCTGGCGCAGATGGTTGGGCGCTTGCGCTGAAACTGGGCGTGCCGGCTGATGGAGTGTAAGCCGGTGCGTACGGCGTCCCATGACCACCGTCGAGCTATACCGAGTACAGGCCCAAAACATCGAGGCCGAAACCGACGGTGCCTTGGGTGTAGCCGGAGCGGGCATCGAGAGTGAAGCTCTGAGTCCAGCCTGAAGCCTGGCCCTGACCGCTCTGAGTCTGGTTTAGAAAGTTACGGTTGAAGTAGTAGTTGCGCAGGCCTAGGGTGACCTTGGCGTCTGCGACGAAGCCGGCAGCGTGCGTGGTGGTCGGCATAACCAGGGCCAGAGCCGTGCTGCCGAGCAGGGCCAATGGAATGATGTTGCGTGTGGTCATTGTTGTTGTGCTCCCAGTTTTTGAACGAACCATCCCCTGCCGGTCTGCATCAGGACCTGCATGATGGGAATGTTGTGTTTGCCCGTAGAGGGCGATAGCCCGGCCGAAGGCGGCCGGTCATCGCTGGTGGCTGACGTCAGCCTCCGGCGAATCCGGTTCTATGGCGTGTGGCGGCGATGGATGCCGAGCAGGCTAGGGGCTGTTGCCGTTTTTCACTAACCAATTGATACGTAAGAGAAAACTCGTATCGTTGAAGCTCTGATCCAACATTCATACGAGTTTACAATGCCCCGATTATTGCTCAGTGATGAGCATTGGTCGAAGCTGCGGGAAATTCTGCTGAGCAAGGCCATCTACAACAATGGAATGCGTGTTCATTGATGGCTGCTATGCCAAGGCTCACCAACACAGTGCAGGCGCTGCCAGCGGCAACGATGAGGCCATAGGAAAAAGTCGAGCTGGCAATACCAGCAAGATTCACCTGGCAGTTGATGCTCATGGACTGCCCATCGAATTTGAAATTACGGGGGACAAATCAATGATTGCACCCAGGCTCCCGCCTTGATTGCCAAGCTCCCGGAGGCAGAAACCATTGTCGCGGACAAGGGCTATGACAGCGAGAGAGTTCGGCAGCAGGTTGAGCAACAAGGGGCCAAGGCCGTGATCCCGAGAAAGCGTAACTCCGTGAAAGGCAACGCGGATCTGGACAGAGGTCTTTACCGCAACCGGCACTTGGTGGAGAACGCCTTCGCCCGGCTAAAGCACTACCGGGCAGTGGCATCTCGGTTCGACAAGCTCAAGAGAAATTACGAAAGCGTCGTGGCCATGGCCTGTGCCTTTCTCTGGTTACCTATGTGAAACGGCAACAGACCCTAACTGGGCTAGCGGCCTTGCAAAGCAGAGGGCCGATGGATGCAGCAGGTTTCACACAGGTCGGTGCGACCGGTTCGTCATCAGTTCATGTCACTGTGCAATCGAGTGGATCTCTACTACGGTTGCGTCTCCAGGTGTTGCACTTTGCTGTTCAGCAAGGCTGATACTGTTCACCCTTGCTGAGGATCGCCCAGATAATCCGGGCATTCTTGTTCGCCAAGGCTACCGTGGCGATGTTCTTGTTGCGTCGGCACATTAGCTGGCTCAGCCAATCACTGCGCTTGTCCGTCTTGCTCTGGCAGTGCTTGAGCACTGAGCGCGATCCGTGGATCAGCAACGTGCGCAAGTATTTGTCTCCGCGCTCGTCATACCCTTGCAACTCTTCGCTCAACCCCCTCAGCAGCTCTCGCATCGAGCCAGGCATGCTGCTATCTGAATCATCGATCGCCCGACACAGTAGTTCGCGGGTTGCCGCAACGCCTTTGCGTGATTCGATCAAACCAAACTCGGCCAGCAACCCACGAACTTCGTTGACTGTAGTCATCTGTAGGGCGGGTGCAACCCGCCAGGGCTATGTGGCGGGTTTCACCCGCCCTACGAACTGAACTGGTGGGTGAAGACGCAGCGCGCTGGACGCGAGCGGGTGCCTTACGAGCGGATCAGGGGGTAGGAACGATGACAAGCCCGGATGCAAGCCGGGAGCTTTTCAGGGCATCCGCGAATTGCATCCGGGTACGGAGTAGTCATCTGTAGGGCGGGTGCAACCCGCCAGGGCTATGTGGCGGGGTTCACCCGCCTTACGAACTACGGAGCAGAGGGCACGCGATGCGTGTAGGAACCTCGCCCCGAGGCGAAGCTTTTTGCGTCTTTAGGCGCATTCGCCGCGAGGCGCGGCTCCTACAGAGCAGGGCTACGTCGCAAATCAGCCGCGGTAGTAGCGCTGCGGCACGAATGGGGTCTTGGCCACTTTCATCGCCACGCGCTTGCCGCGCACCACGGCCCAGACGTCGCTATCGATGACGACGTGGCTGGCGTTGACGTAACCCATGGCCACCGGCGCGCCCAGGCTCGGGCCGAAGCCACCGCTGGACACCTGGCCGATCACCTGGCCGTCGGCATCGACGATTTCCGCGCCTTCACGCACCGGTACACGCTCCTGCGGCAGCAGGCCGACGCGCTTGCGCGCCACGCCTGTTTGCTGCTGCTCGAACACGCGCTCGGCGCCCGGGAAGTTGCCGGCACGCTCGCCATCGGCACGACGCACCTTGGAGATCGCCCAAAGCAGGCCAGCTTCGATCGGCGTGGTGCTGGTGCTCATGTCGTGGCCGTACAGGCACAGGCCGGCTTCCAGGCGCAGCGAGTCACGCGCGCCGAGGCCGATGGCTTCGACTTCCACTTCGGCCAGCAGGCTGCGCGCCAGGGCTTCGGCCTGGTCGACGGCGACGGAAATCTCGTAACCGTCTTCGCCGGTGTAGCCGCTGCGGCTGACGATGCACTCGCTGCCCAGCAGGCGCACGCGGGCGACCTGCATGAAGGTCATCTTGCTCACTTCCGGGGCCAGGCGGGCCAGCACGTCGACCGCTTTCGGGCCTTGCAGGGCGAGCAGGGCGCGCTCTTCGAACAGGCACTCGATCTGGCACTGCTCGCCAATGTGCTTCTGCAGGTGGGCCAGGTCCTGATCCTTGCAGGCGGCGTTGACCACAACGTACAGGGTGTCGTCGCCCAGGTTGGCGACCATCAGGTCGTCGAGGATGCCGCCCTGAGCATCGGTGAACATGGCGTAGCGCTGCATGCCCACCGGCAGGTCGATGATGTCCACCGGCACCAGGGTTTCCAGGGCGCGCGCGGCGTTCTCGCCACGCAGCAGGATCTGGCCCATGTGCGAAACGTCGAACAGGCCGGCGGCCTCGCGGGTGTGCAGGTGCTCCTTCATCACGCCCAGCGGGTATTGCACGGGCATGTCATAGCCGGCGAAGGGCACCATGCGCGCGCCGAGTTCGAGGTGCAGGGCATGCAGCGGAGTCTTGGCGAGAGTTTCAGTGGTCATGTCGATTTCCTGTTGGGTGCGCCGCGCGCACCGGTTGGGGCCGCCGCGCGGCCCGTGGTCAGTCGGGTATCAGTCAGCGTAGACCGGGAAGGTGGCGCACAGGTCGGCGACCTGGCCGCGCACGCGCTCGATCACGGCCGGGTTTTCCAGGTCGTCGAGGATGTCGCAGATCCAGCCGGCCAAGGTGCGGCATTCACCTTCCTTGAAGCCGCGAGTGGTCACCGCCGGGGTACCGATGCGGATGCCGGAGGTGACGAACGGCGACTGCGGGTCGTTTGGCACGGCGTTCTTGTTCACCGTGATATGGGCATCGCCAAGGGCCGCGTCAGCCGCCTTGCCGGTCAGGCCCTGCTTGACCAGGCTGATCAGCATCAGGTGGTTGTCGGTACCGCCGGAGACCACGTCATAGCCGCGCTCGACGAACACTGCCGCCATGGCGCGGGCGTTGTCGATCACTTGCTGCTGGTAGGTCTTGAAGCCTGGCTCCAGTGCTTCCTTGAAGCACACCGCCTTGGCCGCGATCACGTGCATCAGCGGGCCGCCCTGGGCGCCGGGGAAGACGGCGGAGTTGAGCTTCTTCTCGATCTCCTCGTTCTTGCGCGCGAGGATCAGGCCGCCACGCGGGCCGCGCAGGGTCTTGTGCGTGGTGGTGGTGACCACGTCGGCGAAGGGCAGCGGGTTGGGGTACAGACCGGCGGCAACCAGGCCCGCCACGTGCGCCATATCGACGAACAGCAGGGCACCGACCTTGTCGGCAATGGCGCGGAAACACGGGAAGTCCAGCACGCGCGAGTAAGCCGAGAAACCGGCGACGATCATCTTCGGCTTGTGTTCGATGGCCAGGCGCTCGACTTCGGCGTAATCGATCAGGCCGTTCTCGTCGATGCCGTACTGCACGGCGTTGTACAGCTTGCCCGAGGACGACACCTTGGCGCCGTGGGTCAGGTGGCCGCCGTGGGCCAGGCTCATGCCGAGGATGGTATCGCCGGCATTGAGTAGCGCCAGATAGACAGCACTGTTGGCCGACGAGCCGGAGTGCGGCTGCACGTTGGCGTAGTCGGCGCCGAACAGCTGCTTGGCGCGCTCGATGGCCAGTGCCTCGACCTTGTCCACATGCTCGCAGCCACCGTAGTAGCGCTTGCCCGGATAGCCTTCGGCGTACTTGTTGGTCAGGCCACTGCCTTGCGCCTGCATCACGCGCTGGCTGCAGTAGTTCTCCGAGGCGATCAGCTCGATATGGTCTTCCTGGCGCTGTTCTTCGGCCTGGATCGCCGCGAGGAGGGCGTCGTCATAGCCTTGCAGTTGGTCGTGCTTGCTGAACATGGTGAGGCCCTCTTTATTGTTTTTTCGGGATGCAGTCGGCCCGCCCCGGTGAAGGAGGAGCCGAAAGAAACTGGATGAAGCGAAGAACGGTTCCCTCTCCCCTCGGGGAGAGGGCTAGGGAGAGGGGGCGTGAACCGTCTTGCCCTCTCCCCCGGCCCTCTCCCGCAAGCGGGAGAGGGGACGTTCACCGTGCTTACGCGTCCTGATACGCCTCGATGGACGGGCAGGCGCAGACCAGGTTGCGGTCGCCGTAGACGTTGTCCACGCGACCGACCGGCGGCCAGTACTTGGCCTCGATCAGGGTCGCCAGCGGGTACACCGCCTGCTCGCGGCTGTAGGCGTGGTGCCAGTCGCCGACCAGTTCCAGGGCAGTGTGCGGGGCGTTCTTCAGCGGGTTGTCGTCCTTGTCCAGACGGCCTTGCTCGACCGCGCGAATTTCCTCGCGGATGGCGATCATGGCGTCGCAGAAGCGATCCAGTTCTTCCTTGGACTCGCTCTCGGTCGGCTCGATCATCAGGGTGCCGGCCACCGGGAAGGACATGGTCGGGGCATGGAAGCCGAAGTCGATCAGGCGCTTGGCCACATCGTCGACGCTGATGCCGCTGCTGTCCTTGAGCGGACGGATGTCGAGGATGCACTCGTGCGCCACCAGGCCGCCTTCGCCGGAGTACAGCACCGGGTAGTGCTCTTCCAGGCGACGGGCGATGTAGTTGGCGTTGAGGATGGCCATCTGTGACGCGCGCTTGAGGCCGTTGCCGCCCATCATGGTGATGTACATCCAGGTGATCGGCAGGATGCTGGCGCTGCCGAACGGCGCGGCGCTGACTGCACCTTCCTTGCGTGCCATGTGCGCATGGCCCGGCAGGAACGGCGCCAGGTGCGACTTGACGCCAATCGGGCCGACGCCCGGGCCGCCGCCGCCGTGCGGGATGCAGAAGGTCTTGTGCAGGTTCAGGTGCGACACGTCGCCGCCGAACTGGCCAGGGGCGCAGAGGCCGACCATGGCGTTCATGTTGGCGCCATCGATGTACACCTGGCCGCCGTTGTCGTGGATGATCTGGCAGATCTCGCGAATGCCTTCCTCGAACACACCGTGGGTGGACGGGTAGGTGATCATGATCGCAGCCAGGCGATCCTTGTGCTCTTCGGCCTTGGCCTTCAGATCGGCGATGTCGACGTTGCCGCGCGCATCACAGGCGGTCACCACCACGCGCATGCCGGCCATGGAGGCGGTCGCCGGGTTGGTGCCGTGGGCCGATTGCGGGATCAGGCAGATGTCGCGCTGATCGTCGCCACGGCTCAGGTGGTAGGCGCGAATGGCCAAGAGGCCCGCGTACTCGCCCTGGGAGCCGGCGTTGGGCTGCAGCGACACGGCGTCGTAGCCGGTGGCGGCGCAGAGCATGGCTTCCAGCTCAGTGGTCAGCTGGGTGTAGCCGGCGGCCTGCTCGA
Source organism: Ectopseudomonas oleovorans (assembly GCF_029845265.1). Classification (NCBI taxonomy): domain Bacteria; kingdom Pseudomonadati; phylum Pseudomonadota; class Gammaproteobacteria; order Pseudomonadales; family Pseudomonadaceae; genus Ectopseudomonas; species Ectopseudomonas oleovorans. The sequence continues at coordinate 13,125 of NZ_JAOCLK010000002.1, read as the reverse complement.
CCGGAGCGAAGGGGTGCAGATTGCCGAATTCCGGCCAGGTGACCGGGATCATCTCGCTGGCGGCGTTGAGCTTCATGGTGCAGGAGCCCAGCGGGATCATGCTGCGATCCAGGGCCAGGTCCTTGTCGGCCAGCTTGCGCAGGTAGCGCATCAGCTCGGTTTCGCTGTGGTAGCGGTTGAACACTTCGTGCTGCAGGATCGCCGATTGGCGCAGCAGGCCTTCTGGCAGGCGGCTGGCGATCTGTGCAGCGAGTTCGCTTACGGCAGGCGCGGCCTGGTCAGCGGCGAACAGGTTCAGCAGCGCCTCGACGGCGGCTTGGTCAGTGGTTTCGTCCAGCGACAGACCCAGGCGCTCGGCGTCGATCTCGCGCAGGTTGATGCCGGCAGCACGGGCCTTGGCATGCAGCTCGGCGGTCTTGGCGCCGGTCTTGATGCTCAGGGTGTCGAAGAAGTGCTGCTGCTCGACGCTGTGGCCCAGCTTGGTCAGGCCCAGGGCGAGGATCGCGGTGAAGCTGTGTACGCGTTGAGCGATGGCGGTCAGGCCTTTCGGACCGTGGTACACGGCGTACATGCTGGCGATGTTGGCCAGCAGCACCTGGGCGGTACAGATGTTACTGGTGGCCTTCTCGCGGCGGATGTGCTGCTCGCGGGTCTGCATGGCCAGGCGCAGGGCCGGCTTGCCGAAACGGTCGACCGACATGCCGACCAGGCGGCCCGGCATATCGCGCTTGAACGCGTCGCGGGTGGCGAAGTAGGCAGCATGCGGGCCACCGAAGCCCAGCGGTACACCAAAGCGCTGGGCGCTGCCCAGGGCGACGTCGGCGCCGAACTCGCCCGGCGGGGTGAGCAGGGTCAGAGCCAGCAGGTCGGCAGCGACGGCGACCAAGGCGTTGGCGGCATGGAAACGCTCGACCAGGGCGCGGTAGTCGAAGATGTCGCCGTTGCTTGCCGGGTACTGCAGCAGCGCGCCGAAGTAGGCGCTGGCGTCAGTGATGGCGGCTTCGTCACCGACTTCGATGTCGATGCCCAGCGGCTCGGCACGGGTGCGCAGCACGTCGAGGGTCTGCGGGTGGCAGTGCTGGGAAACGAAGAAGGTGTTGGCGGCCTTGTTTTTCGACAGACGCTTGCAGAAGGTCATGGCCTCGGCGGCAGCGGTGGCTTCATCCAGCAGCGATGCGTTGGCGATCTGCATGCCGGTGAGGTCGCTGACCAGGGTCTGGAAGTTCAGCAGCGCTTCCAGGCGGCCCTGGGAAATCTCCGGTTGGTACGGGGTGTAGGCGGTGTACCAGGCCGGGTTTTCCAGCAAGTTGCGCAGGATCGGGCTCGGCGTGTGAGTGCCGTAGTAACCCTGGCCGATGTAGTTCTTGAACTGCTGGTTCTTCGCGGCGATGGCCTTGATCTTGGCCAGGGCGTCGGCTTCCGACAGGCCCGGCTGTTCGCCGAGGATGCTGGTGCCCTTGATGGACTCGGGGATCACCGCATTGGTCAGCGCGTCCACCGAGTCATAGCCGAGCAGTTGCAGCATGGCTGCGGTGTCGGCATCGCGCGGGCCGATGTGGCGGGCGATGAATTCGTTCTGGGTATCGAGCTTGGTCATGGCGGTCACTCAGGCGTCGGCGTTGGCGTTCAACAGACGATCATAGCCGGCCTTGTCCAGCAGATCGGCCAGTACGGCGTTGTCGGCCAGGCGCATACGGAAGAACCAGGCCTTGTCCTGCGGTGATTCGTTGACCAGCTCCGGGCTGCCTTCCAGGTCAGCGTTGACCTCGACGATCTCGCCGTCCAGCGGCATGGCGATGTTACTGGCGGCCTTCACCGACTCCAGCACGGCCACTTCCTCGCCCTGGGCGTAGGACTTGGCTTCCGGCAGTTGCACATACACCACGTCGCCGAGCGCGTCCTGGGCGTAATGGGTGATGCCGACGGTAACCAGACCATCGTTGTCCAGACGCAGCCATTCGTGATCGGCGGTGAAACGCAACTCGCTCATGTCAAATCCTCAGAGGTAAAGGTGTCCGCTTCTAGGTGGCGGGCAGGTGGAGAGGTGATTGCAATGTGAGTGCCAATGATAAAAATATTAATAAAATCAATAACTTAAATATATTCTCGATATTCTCTAGTAGTAACACGGAACGTTATCGTTACGAAATCGTGCGTCGCAAATGGAAAAGTCGAAGTCGCACCAGGCGCGGAGCGGCTTTCGCTCGATTGTTGCTTAATCGTTACGGTGTAATGATATCGATACGTCATCTGGCTGGAACCGCTCAAGGGCATTGGGGTCGGTAACTGGGAGGCTTCATCGACAAGGAGATAGATCGATCATGAAACCCCTGATTCCACTAGCATTCGCACTACTTGGTGCCACCAGCCTGCAGGCCAGCGAGACCGTTACGGTGACGCTCGAGCAGGCCACCGAGAAAGGTACTGGTGCATCTGTCGGCACCGTGACCATTAGTCAGTCACCCTACGGGCTGGTGTTTACCCCTGATCTTCAGGGTCTGGAGCCGGGCGCGCATGGTTTTCACGTACACACCGAGGCCAACTGCAATGCAGCCGAAGTGGACGGCAAGCTGACACCGGCCGGCGCAGCAGGCGGCCATTGGGACCCGCAGAACGCTGGCCGCCACGGTTTCCCCTGGGAAGACGATGCCCATCTCGGCGACCTGCCGGCGTTGCTCGTCACCGAGGATGGCAGCGCCAGCCAGCCGGTGCTGGCACCGCGACTAAAGCGTCTGGAAGACCTGCATAATCGTTCGCTGATGATTCACGCTGGCGGCGACAACCACGCCGATCATCCGCAGCCGCTGGGCGGTGGTGGGGCGCGTGTAGCCTGCGGGGTGATCAAGGTACCGACCAGCACCACGCCGATTTGACTCAATGCCGAGAGCCGGGTGGGTTAGCGGCGCTGATCGATGAGCGATCTGGCAGCGCGGTCGTGGTGCGCCGCGTAACCCACCGGCGATATTCCGCGTTGCGCCGTTGGTGGGTTACGGCGCGTCGGAATCTGCGGGGTTGTCCGTATTCAAGACAAGCGCCTAACCCACCCTACAAGGGGGGGCGAAGGTGACCAGGCGCGCAGTCAGAACCGTAGGGTGGGTTAGCGGCGCCAATAGGTGAGCTTTTAGACACTGCGGTCGTGGTGCGCCGCGTAACCCACCGGGCGATCTTCCGTGTTGCGGCAATGGTGGTTTTCGGCGCGGCGAACCCAGTAAGTTCATCGGGATGTATGACAGGCGCCTAACCCACCCTACGCGGCGGCAGGCATTAGAGCTTGCCGATACCGTATTTGCGCAGGCGCTTGGCGATGGCGGTGTGCGAGGTGCCCAGGCGCGCGGCCAGTTGACGGCTGGAAGGGTGGCTGTCGTAGAGCTTTTCCAGCAGCGCCTTCTCGTATTCGTCCATGGCCTGTTCCAGGCTGGCGACTGCCCCTTCCACCCTCGGCGCCACTTCGGTGCCGGCGATATCCAGGTCGTCCATCTCCACCCAGTTGCTGTCGCAGATGGCAGCCGCGCGGAAGATCACGTTCTGCAACTGACGCACGTTGCCCGGCCAGCGCCCGGCCAATAGCGCCGGGAAGGTAGCCGGCGCCAGGCGGCAGGGCAGGCGCTGGATCTGCGCGCAGGCCTGGGCCATGAAATGCTGGGCCAGCAACAGGATGTCCTGGCCGCGCTCGCGCAGCGGCGGCACTTCCAGGTTGAGGACGTTGAGGCGGTAGAACAGGTCTTCACGAAAGCTGCCTTCGGAGACCATCTTTTCCAGGTCACGGTGAGTGGCGCTGAGGATGCGCACGTCCACCTTCACTTCACGGTCGCCACCGACGCGGCGGAAGCTGCCATCGCTGAGAAAGCGCAGCAGCTTGGCCTGCAGATAGGGCGACATCTCGCCGATCTCGTCGAGAAACACCGTGCCCTGGTTGGCCAGCTCCAGCAGCCCTGGCTTGCCGCCACGTTGGGCGCCGGTGAAGGCGCCAGGGGCGTAGCCGAACAGCTCGCTCTCAGCCAGGTTCTCTGGCAGGGCGGCGCAGTTAAGCGCCAGGAAAGGCGCGGTGCGACGCACGCTGACGGTATGGCAGGCGCGCGCCACCAGCTCCTTGCCGGTACCGGTTTCGCCGTGGATCAGCAGCGGCGCATCGAGCGACGCCACACGCAGGGCGCGGGCCTTGAGCGCACGAATCGGTGCCGACTCGCCAAGCAGTGAATCGAAGCCCTCGGCATGGTCGTGATGCAGTGCAGCCAAACGCTGACCCATGCGGCTCGGGGCATACAGGGTGAGCAGGCCGCCAGTCAGGCGACCGTCTTCGGTGATCGGTTGGGCATCGAGCAGCAGCGGCTGACCGGCGAAATGCACCTCGCGCAGCGGCTGATGAAAGCCGGCGGCAAGCAGCGATTGCTGCAACGCGTCATCGGCGAACAGCGCGGCGATGCTCAGGCCTTCGGGCGGGCGGCTGCACATGTCCACCAGCGCCGGGTTGGCCAGCAGCACGGTGGCGCGGTCGTCCACCGCCAGCACCGGGTCGGGCATGGCCGCGAGCAGCGCATCGAGCTGCAGGCGGCGGCGCTGGCCGGGCAGAATGTCCACCACCTCGACGCTCTGCACACCGTGCACCTGCAGCAACGCGCCGCGCAGTTCCTCGAGCACGGCGGCGCTCAAGGTGGGTGCGTCGATGTAGACGTTTGGCGGTACCATCTCCACCGCATCGAGGTTCAGATTACGCCCGCCGAGCAGCGCCAGGACTTCCTGGGTGATGCCGACGCGGTCGATGAAACTGACGTGGATGCGCATTGATGACGGTCGAAATGGGCGAACAGGCGGCAATTATGCCTGCTCTGCCCGATATGAGGAAAAGGGCAGTACCGTGAGCACAGAAAAACCGAGCCGTGCCGACTACCACCGTGAGCACCAGGTCCGTGCCGAAGCCGAGGCCCAGCGCCTGCTGGCGCGCAAGGCCGAGTTACAGGGGCGCTGGCTGCCCTGGGTAGCGCAGGAGCTGTACCTGCTCAGCCCGCCGGAGTTCGCCAACATGGTGCGCCGCGAGTTGCAGCGCCTGGCGTGAACGGCGAGCCGCATACCCACTGTAGGAGCTGCGCCCCGCAGCGAATGCGATCATTCAGGCGACAGAGAACTCAAGCGCTTCGCCCCGGGGCGGGGCTCCTACAGGAGCCTGAGGCACTTTCGACCCGTTCTGCCGAACTACGACCTACGCGCGCTTGCGCATACAGCGGCTCATATCCACTTTGCCCACATAGGGGTTGCCCCAGCCCATCACGCAGGCCACCTGCTGGTTACGCTGGCGCTCCCAGGGTTCGGCCGGGTAGGTCTTGCTCCAGGCCTCGAGCAACTGGCGATCCTGTTTCGACAGGCGCAGTTTGTAGCGGTCGGCCATATAAAAGTAGGTGCGCGCGATCATCCCGCGAATGGCGGTGCGTGGCATCACCTTGCGTGCCTTGAAATCCACCACCGTCTGGCACTGACCATACTGATGCGGCTTCTGTGGCAGCCAGGCGAAGCTGTAGTTGCTGCGGTCGCCGTTCACCTCACCAATACTCGGTACCAGGTTGTGCAGGTCAGCCTCGGCCTTGCGAAATTGCGCATCGTTGGCTGCGCAGTTCTTGCGGCCGCCTTTCTGCCAGCACTGGCGCTGATGGCCGATCACCCAGGCCGGAACGATGTGTTCCCACTCGATACGCTGGGCGCGGTTGGCGTTCTTGCGCGGCGTGTAGCCGCAGGAGCGCAGATCGACCCGATTGCCGCTGTACTTGCAGCCGCAGTAGAACTCGGTGGCTTGCTGGGCATACAGCGGCCACGCCAGGCGCTTGGCCTCGGCGAAAGTGGCGGGTGCAGCGTGCAGGGAAAGCGTTGTGAAACAGCAGAGCAGGGGCAATAGGCGTCGAATCATGGGGCGGCAGAGTAGCTGTCACGGATTGCCTTGTGAAGTTAAAACTTCATGTTTTTCAGTGGCTTATGTGATGGAAACAGGCCTTTGATAATGGCCTCTTGCCGCGCCCTGGCTCAGCCCAGCGAGGCTATCTGCGCGAGTAGTTGCTGCGGGTCGTCATACAACGGCTGTCCGGCAATCACCAGCGTCTTACCAGCGGACTTCACCAGTAATTGCGGCACGCCACCGGATGGCAGCGCCTGCATGGCCTGCTGGGCCAGGGCTACGCGGCGCTCCGTGGTTTCGGCGAGGGTATGGTCGTTTCGCAGGCGCGCGGCAAACTCGGCGGCGTTCAGGCTGATGTTGGCTTCGCCTGCGATCTCCACGGCGATCCGCGCGACCGCTTCAACGTGGCTGGTGTCCACCCCATCGATGTAGCGGGCGAGCTGGGCGGCGTGCAGCAGCCGTGGTTCCAGGGCCGCATGCTGTTCAGCCAGCGCCGTCAGTGCCCGTGTCAGCGGCGTCGAATCGAACACCCCATCGGCGGCCTGCAGCACCTGGGTACGGTAGCTTTCTGTGAAGCGCTGGCCGGTGAGCGCGGCGATGCGCTGGTCGTTCTGCCGGGCAAAATCAGCAATACCCGCAATAGGGCGCGGCTGCATGAACAGCCCGATGGGCATCATCTGTAGCGCTGCGCCATGGCGTTCGGCCAGTGCCGTCAGGGCGGGTGCGCTGGTATAGCACCAGCCGCAGAGCGGGTCGAAGAAATACTGCAGTTCGAGGTTGTGCGTGGTCATGGGCGAGTTCTCCTGTGCGCCCAGTCTAGCGTTGCGTCATGCGTGGATATACCGCGTGACAGGCGCAGCTTTGTTGCGCAAATCGCGCAGGTCAGTGGCTAACCGAACCTCGGCAAGCGCTGATCTTCCTCGCCCTGCTCGGCTTCCGCTCGTCAGGCAGGCTGCATGCGGATCGCTGCAGTCGCCTGAACGGCCCGTGTCATCAGGCAGCGCGTACCTTGAAGAAGCTCACCTTGTCGGTCAGGCGGTTCGCCAGGGTGGCCAGCTCCTGGCTGGAGGCCGCCACCTGCTCCGAACCGGCCGAGGTTTCCAGAGTCGCGTTGTGGATGCGGCTGATGTTCTGGTTGACCTCCTCGGCGACCGCGCTTTGCTGTTCCGAGGCGCTGGCGATCTGCGTGTTCATGTCATTGATCGCGGTCACCTCATCGCTGATCTTGCTCAGCGCCTGCTCGGCCAGCAGCGTTTGCTCGACGGTCTTCTGCGCCAGTTGGCGGCTCTCGAGCATCACTTCTGCCGCCTTGCCGGCGCCTTCCTGCAGTTTGGCGATCATGCCGCGAATTTCCCGGGTCGAATCCTGCGTGCGGGTCGCCAGGGAGCGCACCTCGTCCGCCACCACGGCAAAGCCACGGCCGTGCTCACCGGCGCGTGCAGCCTCGATGGCGGCATTGAGCGCCAGCAGGTTGGTCTGCTCGGCGATGGAGGTGATCACCTCGATGATCTTTTCGATGCTCTCGCTGTCGGTGGACACCTGCTGCACGCTTTGCGTTGCACTCTCCAGAGTGCGCGCCAGGGTCTGGATGGCGGCTGCCGTCTCGTTCACCACACGATTGCCAATGGTCACCTCGCCGCCGGCATTGCGTGTGGCGGCGGCTGCGCTGGCGGCATAGTTGGCCACCTCGCTGACCGTGGCGGCCATCTGGTTGATCGCCGTGGCCATCTGCTCGGCTTCGCTCGATTGCAGGCGAATCTGCTGGTTGTTGCTATCGGACGTGGCCATCAGCTGATCCGACGAGTGAGTCAACTCCGTTGCCGCGCTGCGTACCTGCGCGATGGTGTCGCTCAGGTGGCGCACCATGTTCTGCAGGTCCGCCATTACGCTATTCGGATACTGCGTTTCGATCTGCTGATCGAGCTCGCCCTTGGCCAATTGCTGGATCACCTGCGCAACCCTGTGCGGCTCGGCGCCCAGTGTCGACTTCAACTTGTTGATGATCACCAGGCTGATGCCCACGCTCAGCAGCAAGGCGGCGCCCGTGACCAGCAGAATCAGCAAACGGAAGCCACCGGCCACTTCGCGCACCTGGCCCAGATCCTGGCTGATCACCTCTTCCTGGTGATCGATAAAGGCATTGATGTGCTTGAGCCACTCGCTGTACGCCGGAGACACACGTTCCAGCAACAAGGGTAGCGCCGCCTGATTGCCGTCACGGCGCAGGCTGATCAACTGCTCGGTCAGCGCCAGCGTGCTGCGCTCGATGGTCTTGATGTTCTCCAGCAGGCGCTGTTCCGCTGCCGTGGGCGCCTGTTTCGCCAGCAGCGTTTCCATGGCCTGCGCCGATTCCTGATAGAAGCGATCAAGACGCTGGATCTCGCCCAGGTGCCCGGCCAACGCCGCCCCATCACTATCCAGTACCGCATCGCGAATGGCGATGGCGCGATCATGCACGCTGCCGCGAAAGTTGATCGCGTAGCGCTGCTTCAGCGCGGCGCCATCTCTGACGGCGGTCAGCGTCTCGTCGATGAAACCGACGCGCTGCACACCGATGAGCGTGATCAGAATCATCAGCGACAGCACCAGGCCAAAGCCCAGGCTCAGACGCTGAGCAATACTCATGGGGGAATTCATGCGGTTACTCCTCAAGATGCAGACAACGCCGCGCGGCTTGCGCGATTCACACACCCGATCTGCTGCAGCCTTGTACATGATTTTCTGTTTGTATAGCTATTAGGGCTTTTCAATGGGCAAGCTTGATGAAGCTAATTGATGGCAATTTGCCGCTCTAGGCCGGGATTCTTGGCTAGATATGGATCAGATTAGAGGCCTGGCGAGGAGCGTGCCTGGTGATGAATGACGTGCTTGCGGGGGCTGAGCGTTGTAAAAGGAACGTCGGAATCTTGTACAGGATGGTCGCCGAGTGGAGCGATTACAGGCCAGGGAGCTGGGGTGATCAAAGCCGTTTAAGCACCAGAGAAGCAAAAGCCCCGTCAGTGATGACGGGGCTTTTGCTTGGCTGTCTGGAGCGGGTGATGGGAATCGAACCCACGGCTCTAGCTTGGGAAGCTAGGGTATTACCATTATACGACACCCGCAGCGGGTGCCTTTATACCGGAACATGACCCAGAAATGAAGCGCGGAGCGTTCGGACGCCTCTAGAAACTACCTACGTATCTAGAGGCGTCCGATAAACGCATCCGCTCCGCTCTCGGTGCCTTTCATACCGCCATCGCCTGGAGGTCGCGCAGGTCGCCTTTGACTGGCAGTTGCAGGCGTTTGCTGGGGGCGTTGAAGAAGTCCAGCAGTACGCGTTGGCTCTGTAGCCAGGCGGCCTTGTGTTCCATGTCGAGGAAGTGGCCGGCGTCGTTGATCACGGCGAACTGGGCGTGGTCGATGTGCTGGGCGAACAGGCAGGCGTCTTCCACCGAGGTGTATTCGTCGCGGTCGCCGTTGACGAACAGCAGCGGGATGTCTATGGCCTGCAGGCATTCCATGCGGCAGTGCGCTTCCATGCTCAGCACCTGCTTGATGTGGGCGTACATCTGCCGGTATTCGTGTTCGTCGAGGGTGCTGACGTGCTTGTGGTTGAAGCGCTTGAACAGCGACGGCAGGTGCTTGCCGATGGTGCTGTTGACCAGCAGGGCGACGTTGTCGCGGTCTACCGAGCCGAGGAAGCGCAGGCCCTTGTGCAGGTAGTCGAGCATCGGCACGTTGAGGATCGGCGAGAAGGAGCAGATGGCGGCCTTCTCCAGCGTCGCCGGGCGTTGGGCTAGGGCGAGCATGGAGGCGACGCCGCCCCAGGAGAAGGACATCAGGTAGTTGGCGCTGTAGTGGTTGATCAGGTGCAGCAGGATCGCCGCTTCGTCTTCCTTGGTGATCGGCGTGAAGTCCGTGTTGTACGGTTTCGACTGGCCGGCATAGGGCAGGTCGAAGGCCACTACGTTGAACTGCGGCTGCAGGTATTTGATCGTTTGCGCGAACGAGGCGGTGGTCGCCAGAGAGCCGTTGACCAGAATGATGGTCTTGCTTGCTGCCGGATTGCCGTAGAACTCCGTGTGTACCTTGTGCTTCCTGTTGATCTCGACGACTGCGGTTTCTGGCCTCATGTCGTTTCCTCCTGGCGCAAGTGAGCGTGGCGAGCGGGCGACCGTTCGCGCTGGATTGAGCAGTTAGAAAAGCGCCTGAGCGTGACAGCATGATGTCAGGCTGGAGATTTTTATAAGTATAGTAATTTCAAGCAGTTAGGATCGAAACAGGCGAGCGCTCCAGGCTTTTTAAGGGCCTTGGAGAGGGCGGTGTTACCAGGCAGGAATCCAGTCGGCGCAGAGCGCCAGCAACTGTAAAAAACACTTCGCTGTCTTTCTGTGACCGTATGGTCACCTGAAGACTTATGGTTCGATTCAAGCAGCTAGCTTGCAGCTGTGCAAGGGTAAGTCACATTTTTATCGTGCTTTATGGCTGCCGTTGGTCGGCTCGTCAGACGCTGGCGATTTCCGCCTCCGTCAGTGCGCGGTATTGGCCGGGGGCGAGCAGCGGGTCGAGAACGATTTCGCCCATGCGTTCGCGGTGCAGGACGACGACGCGGTTGCGGAAGTGGCCGAACATGCGCTTGACCTGATGGTAGCGGCCCTCGAACAGGGTCAGCCGCGCGTGGTGGCTGCTCAGCACGTCGAGTTGGGCGGGCAGGGTGGTCAGATCTTCATAGGCGAAGTACAGGCCTCGGGCGAAGACTTCGGCGTATTCGGCGGTGATCGGCTGTTCGGTGGTGACGTGGTAGACCTTGGGCTTGCGCTGCTGTGGCTGGGTGATGCGCCGCGACCAGCGCCCGTCGTTGGTGATCAGCAGCAGGCCGCTGGTGTTCAGGTCGAGGCGGCCGGCCAGGTGCAGGTCGTGCTTGTCCGGTTCGTCGAGCAGATCGAGGACGGTGCGGTGTTCGTCGTGCTCGGTGGCACTGACCACGCCGACCGGTTTGTGCAGCATCCAGTAGCGCGCGCTGCGTCCGGCTTGCAGCAGCTCGTCGTCCAGCTCCACGCGTTGGAAGTCGCGCACCTCATGGCGCGGGTCGTGAACCACCGCACCGTCCACACGCAGCCGCCCAGCACTGATCAGCAGGCGGCTGTCCTGGCGGCTGAAGCGGGGGAAGTTGCTGAGGAAGCGATCCAGGCGCATGGCTCAATCGCCCTCGCGGGGCTCAGTGGCTTTCAGCGCTCCAGCGCAGGCTGGGCACAGGCAGGCCTGGTCACGTTGCTCGGGCGTCAGGCGCTGCAGCGTAGCCGGGTCGATCTGCGCGTCGAAGCACCAGCAGGGTTCGTCACGCCCGGCGGCGACGCTGCACTGGTTGCTCTTGCCGCATAGCGGGCAGTGTTGAGTATCCATCAGAGATCGAGGCAGACGCGGTCGCGCCCGGCCTGCTTGGCACGGTACAGCGCGCGGTCGGTGCGGCCGAGCAGGGCGTGCAGGCTCTCACCGGCGTGCCACTGACTGAGGCCAAGGCTGACGGTGACCTGCAGGCTCTGGCCTTCGACTTCATGGCGCTGTTCGGCGCAGTGCTGGCGCAGTTTTTCGGCCAGGTCGTGGGCGGCCTGGCGGTCGGTGTTCTTCAGCAGCAGGATGAATTCCTCGCCACCCCAGCGGCAGAGAATGTCGGACTGGCGCAGCGTGCCGCGCAGTTGCTGGGCGAAATCGTGCAACACCTGGTCGCCGGCGAGGTGGCCGTGCTGGTCGTTGATCAGCTTGAAGTTGTCCAGATCCAGCAGTACGGCGCACAGCGGGCTGCTGTCGCGCTGCGCTTCCTGCAGCGCCTGTTCGGCGAGGATGTCGAAGCCACGGCGGTTGGGAAGGTCGGTGAGGCTGTCGGTGGTGGCCAGGGCGGCGATGCGCTGCTGATAGCGTCGAATCGCCAGGCTCACCAGGGCCAGCACGATGGCGGTGATCAGCAGGCACAGCAGCAGGTTGATGTAGAGCCCCTGGCGGATGTCGGCCAGGGCCTTGTCCTGCTTGTCGACGAACAGATACCACTCCAGCTCGGGGATGTAGCGCACATTGAGGAAGTGCTCGCGGCCCTGCTCCTGGTATTCGAACTGGCCGCTTTGTGGCGTGGGCAGTTTTTCCATCAGGCCGTCGAGACCGGGCACGTCGGCCAGTGAATCGCCGACCTGAGCGCCCACCGGTCCGCCCTGGGCGCCGGTGAGGGTGATGCGCCCGGTGGTGTCGACGAAGTAGACGCTGCGCTCATAGCGCGCCTGATATTCGTCGATCAGCTTGACCACGGCATCGACCGCCAGGCCGACGCCAGTGGCGCCGATGAAGCTGCCGTCGTAGTCGAGCACCTTGTAGTTGATGAAGATGGTCAGGCGGTCGGCGTTGGCCAGGTCGACGTCGACGTTGATCTCGTAGGGCTCCTTGAGGCCGCGTACGCGGTAGTACCAGACATCGCGCGGCTCTTCCGGCTTGACCTGCTTGAGCACGCCCCTGGCCCGGTAGTAGGTGCTGGTCCTGTCGGAGACGAAGAAGCTGGTGAAGGCGCCGTAGTGCTCCTGCACTTCACGCAGGTAGCGGGTCATCTGCCCGGTGTCTTGTTCGCCGGCCAGCACCCAGTCACGCAGGAAGGTGTCACGGGCCATCATCGAGGAGATAAGGATGGGGCGCACCAGGTCCTTCTGGATTTCCGAATAGACGGTGTCGGAGGTCAGCGGCAGTTCGGTGTTGATGATGCTGTTACGGATCGAGTCGCGCGAGGCGTAATAGCTCAGCAGCGAGGTGGTGAGAAAGCCGCTGCCAAGCAGGAACAGGAGCAGTAAGACCAACGAGGCTTGCGTGTGCCGTTTGGGGCGCAGGGACATGGGTGAATCCGGGAGCGGGCTAATGGCGTGATGCTAGCTTGCCGGAAGTGGATAGCGCCAGTTGTGATCATGATCGGTGCTGTATGTGGGGCGGATGAAAGTTGGGGGTATGCCAATCCGGCAAGGCGAGCAAGGCAGCCTTGCGTAGGAGCCCCGGGACGAAGCTTTGCGCGCCCGCGTCAGGCAGGTTCGCGGCGGGGCGCCGCTCCCACAGGTTGGGTGTATCGACATTTAACCGGGTGGCTGGTTTTCCCGGATTGCATCCGTATATGGACTCCTCCCGTTTTGCCAGTGAAATAATCTGCCTCTGAACCTAGGGTCTGTTGCCGTTTCGACGCGAGCCGCGTTGCTGCGCCAAATTGCGCCACGCGAGGCGCGGGATGCAGGTAATGGTCG